>JAIFNF010000153.1 GCA_020047885.1 Gammaproteobacteria bacterium
GCTGGCAGGACATCTGCGTGAATTTTCACCGTGCCCATCCGCAAACCTGCCGGAACTGTGTCGAAAGCGACACGCTGCTGTCGCGGGGCGTGGCTCCGGGAACCTTCAAGGTCTATCGCTGCAAAAATCAGATGTACGATATTGCGACCCCGATCATCGTCGGCGGGCAGCATCTGGGCAATGTGTTTCTGGGGCAATTCTTCTTTGACGACGAACCGCCGAACCGCGAGCAGTTTCGCGCTCAGGCCCGGCGCTATGGCTTTGACGAAGCGGACTATCTGGCGGCACTGGATCGTGCGCCGCGCTGGAGCCGGGAAAAAGTCAATACGGCCATGACGTTTTACACCCAGTTCGCTCACCTGTTTTCAACGGTGAGCTACAGCAACCTGCAACTGGCGCGGGGGGTGGCGGAGCGGGAGAACCTGATCAACGCGCTGCAAGACAGTGAAGCCCGATTCCGCCGGGCGGTCGAGGAAGCGCCCGTTCCGATCATGCTTCATGACGAGGACGACCAGATCCTGCAACTCAGTCAAGGCTGGACTCGCTACTCCGGTTACACCCTTGCGGATCTGCCGACGCTGGGCGACTGGACTGAGCGCGCCTACGGCGCACGGACTGGTTCCGCGAAGGACTATATCGACCGGCTGTTTTTGATCGATGCCACCACGCACAATGGCGAGTGGATCGTCACCGCCAAAGACGGCTCACAGCGGATTTGGGAATTCCAGACCACCCCACTGGGCCGAATTCATCAGGACAAACGTGTGCTATTAAGCCTGGCGGTGGATATCACCGAGCGCAAGCAGGCGGAATGCCGACTCTTCGAGAGTAAAAATGAACTGCAAAAGATTTACGATTCAATGCCGATCATGATTTGTCAGTTGAACGTCGATCGAAAAGTGATCGAAGCGAATGCGTATTTCCGATTATTCACCGGTTGGCCGGATCAGCCGATTTCATTGTCGGAAAAAGCCTGCGGTGTATTGGGTTGCATCAATTCGCTGGACGATCCGAGAGGTTGTGGCTTTGGCCTGAATTGTAAAAATTGCGCTCTTCGTCTGGCCATTCAAAATACAATAGAAACGGGCCGCAGCCATACGGATATCGAGTACCAGACCACGTTACTGATCAATGGTGTCAGAAAAGCCGTCCTGATGCTCTGTTCAACCGCTTTAATTCAGAAAAATGATCAGAAGGTGGTCTTGTTGAGCATGATTGACATTACCGAGCGCAAGCAGACCGAGGAAGCGCTCCATCGTAGCCTGGCTGAGGCGCAACGCCACCACACCCAGATGGTCACCCTCAACCGGATGAACGACCTGCTGCTCTCGTGTGAAACCCAGGTCGAAGCTTACGAGGTCATTGCCAACAGTGCGGGTGCCTTATTCGTCGGATGCAGCGGAGGGCTGGCGATCCGCGAGGCCACCGCCCCGAACCTGCGGGTAGTGGCGACTTGGGGTCATGAACGGACGCTCCCCGCGACCTTCCTGTCCGATGCGTGTTGGGCCTTGCGGCGCGGGGAGCCGTATGAAGTCGCCGACCCGCCCCACAGTGTTCATTGTCAGCACTTTGCTACACCACCGGCGTATGCCTACCTGTGTGTGCCACTGACCGTGCGGGGTGAAACCTTCGGCCTGTTGCAGGTCAGCGCCGCTACCGCGCTCGTCGGCGAATCGTTCCAGGAATGGCGTACTTTGGTCCTCAAAGTCTGTGGGTCGATCAAACTGGCGCTGTCCAACCTCAAATTACAGGAAGCGTTACGCGAACAGGCCATTCACGACGCGCTCACCGGACTATTCAATCGCCGTTATCTGGATGAAACCCTGCCCCGGGAACTCCGCCGCTGCCAACGCACCGGCGAATCCTTGGCCGTCGCCATGCTGGATCTGGATCATTTCAAGGGATTCAACGACACGTTTGGTCACGGAGCGGGCGATGCCATCTTGCGAGCAGTCGGCGAATTACTGCAGCGCTCCTCGCGCGTCGGCGATCTGGCCTTCCGCTACGGCGGTGAGGAACTGACGCTCATCTTGCTCGGCATCACGGCGAACCATGCGCAGATCCGGCTGGATGGCCTGCGGCAAGCCGTCACGCAACTGCGCCTGCTCCACCACGGTAATGACTTGCCGGCGATCACCGTGTCTATCGGCGTCGCCGTCGCTGGACAATGGGAAATGGACGCGCCAGCCCTGTTGGGGCGCGCCGATGCCGCGCTGTATCAAGCCAAAATTCAGGGCCGTAATCAGGTGGTCATGGCTCCCACGCCACCTGAGAGATCAACATCGGCACGTCGGCTCAGCACTAAGGCGATTTCCTGAAAAGAGGATACCCGCCTTGATCCCCACTCCAGCCAAACCCGAGCATTTTAGCCACGGAATAACACAGAATGACACAGAAAAAGAAAAGAATTTTCCGTGTTTTTCCGTGTTTTTCCGTGGCTAAGTTCTGGAATGAGGATCGAACCCGGTATTCTCTTTATGAGAAATCACCTAAATAATCTTCCGTTGCCGCAACCGCTTGATGTCTTCGGCGGCGATCCCCAGCAATTCCCGCATGACCTCATACGTCGCATTGCCCAGCGGCGGCCCCAGGTTGGTAATGCGGCCTGGCGTCGCTGACAGGGTCGGCACCACGTTCGGCACCACCACTTCACCCAAACCCTCTTCTTCAATCCGCGCCAGATTGCCCCGCGCCTGAAAATGCTCGTCCGCGAAAATGTCGGCGATGCTGTTCAATTTGCCGACCGGCACCTCGCAATCCAGACAACGCTGCATCACGTCATCGCGATCCAACGCCCCGACCCACTCAATGACCAGCCGGTTCACCTCATCACGCGCTGCCAGCCGCTGGCGCTGCGGGCCATAGAGCGCCGATGAGGCCAGTTCCGGTTG
Source organism: Gammaproteobacteria bacterium (assembly GCA_020047885.1). The sequence continues at coordinate 2,892 of JAIFNF010000153.1, forward strand.
TTTCATCGCTTCCGCCAGCCGCTCGAACATTTTGTCCGTGGTGCAGGCAATGGCGATCCACTTGTCGTCTTTCGTCCGAAAGTGGCCATGCGGAACGGCGACAAAGCTGCCCGCGCCTTGCCGCTCGCGCACTTTGCCGAACAGGCCGTAGGAAGCGGCGATCTCGTCCAGTTGCCGGAATACGGCTTCATAAATGCCGATATCCACGATCTGCCCGCGCCCGGTCTTTTCTCGATGGCGCAGCGCCAGCAGAATGCCAATCGCCCCGTAAACGCTGGAGATGTAGTCGCTCAATGGCGCAGTGCCCGGCACGACCGGCGTTTCCCCAGGAAAACCGGCCAGATAGGACAGTCCACCGAAGGCATGGGCGATATGCGCGAAGCCGGAGCGGCGGCGATAAGGGCCGGTCTGTCCGTAACCGGAAACCCGTAGATAAACCAGGCCGGGATTGGCAGCGCTCAACTCCTTCCAACTCAGTCCCCATTCTTCCATGGTGCCCGGCCGGAAGTTCTCAATCAGCACATCCGATTTCTCGATCAGCCGCAGAAACAGTTGCACCCCTTCCTTCTGACGCAGATCAATAGTGACTGATTTGCGGTTACGCGCCTCGGTCAACCAGGCCAAGGTCGCGTCATGGCGTTTGGTCGGTGTCCCGAAGCGACGCATGGGATCGCCAGCGACCGGATGCTCGACCTTGAACACTTCAGCGCCGAATTCGCCAAAAATCGACGCAGCGTAGGGACCGGCCAAGAAGGTGCCCAGATCGATGACCCGGATGCCGCTCATCGGCAATTTGGAAGATTCCGCTTCCGCATCATGCGCCGCCTCCCGCAACGGCTCGGCAGATGGCGTACTATTCTCTGAATGATTTTGATCGTTCTCGTCCGACATGTCGGATTCTCCTAGTGGTTCGCTACCTAAAGATAGTTGCCTTCATCACGGAATTCCATGCATGATCCTGTCGGCGCTGACTCTGCGTAATTCCTGGGCGCTGTGTGAAGCCAGATTATCAAGTCGATCCAACCCGTTGATCCTGCTGAGAGATAGTCGCCTTGCTTGTCTACCCCGCCGTTCCGATCACGGTAAAATTTACAGGATCAAATTTTTTCTGAATAATCAATGATGAGTTTTTCGACAACCTCTTAAAGTGCTTTCGCTCACGCCAGTCACGGCATTTGCACTAAAATAACGCAATAGCCACTCGTTTGCACCTTCATAGCGCTTATCATCGACCTCGATCTCCAGGAAACATGTAGCGACGTTTCCGCCGAGCTACCCCGATCCATGATATTAGGCATTGAGCCTCCTCCCGATCCTCCCAGTGAATATTCTGGCTCGAACCTTGCTGATGACAGCGGTCACTGTACATTGAGGAGAGAGAGCTTATGGCGTCCTGGCCCTTCCGCTGCTGGCCATTATTGCCCCTGCTGGCGCTGGCATTGATCAGTCCCGCCGTGCTGGCTGGCGAAGAACCGATACCCGCGGCGATCAATACGGTTTGGGTGGCGACCAGCGCCGTGCTGGTGTTTTTCATGCAAGCGGGCTTTGCCCTGCTGGAAGGTGGTATGGCGCGCAGCAAGAACGCGGTCAACGTCCTCATGAAAAATTACTTGGACGCCTGCGTCGGCAGTCTCATTTTCTGGCTGATTGGATTTGGGCTGATGTTCGGCCATAACGCTACCGGCTGGTTTGGCACTAGCCATTTCGTGATGAACAGCGGGACGTCCTGGGACTGGACTTTTCTGTTCTTCCAGATGATGTTCGCGGCGACCTCGACCACCATTGCCTCCGGGGCCATGGCTGAACGCATTCATTTCCGCGCCTATCTGATCGGTGCCTGTGTGATCTCCGGGCTGATTTACCCGATCTTCGGGAGTTGGGCCTGGGGCGGCTATGGCGGCGGCGAAGGCTGGCTCAAGGCACTGGGCTTTATTGATTTCGCGGGTTCGGCGGTGGTGCATTCCATTGGCGGCTGGTGTGCACTGGCCGGCATCATCGTCTTGGGAGCACGCTTGGGCCGGTTTGGTCCACGTGGCGAATCGCGCTCCATGCCGGGCCATAATCTGAGCCTGGTGGCGCTGGGCGGTTTCATCCTCTGGTTCGGCTGGTTTGGCTTCAACGGGGGTTCTACGCTGGCTGCCGATGTGAGCATCGGCAAAATTCTGATCAATACCCATCTTGGTGCCTGCGCGGGCGCAGTGGGATCCGCGTTATTCAGCGTCGCGGTGAACCGGCCGGTGCTGTTAACGGGTACCGTGAACGCCAGTATTGGTGGACTGGTGTCGGTCACGGCTGGTTGCGCCACCATGGACCCTGGCTATGCCATTCTCACGGGAATCGTTGCTGGCGTCATCGCGACGGTTGGACCGACGCTGCTGGCTAAAATGAACTGGGACGATGTCGTAGACGCGGTTTCCGTCCATGCGTTCTGTGGCTCCTGGGGAACCCTGGCCGCCGGCTTGTTCTATAGCGGGGACCTGTTCAACCCCAATCGAATCGCTGTACAGGTCATCGGTATTCTCACCGCTCTGGTCTGGGGATTAGGTGCCGCCTGGCTGACCTATCTGCTGATCGCCAGCACCATTGGTATCCGCTCTAGCACCCTGCACGAACAACGGGGTCTGGACTTCACCGAACACGCGGAAATTGGCTATCCTGAATTCCAGCAACCGCAAACGTTCAATCCGGAAGGATTACACCGTTAGGTCCCCTGATTATTATGGAATTTGAGCAGAAGAAAAGAGCCATTGAAGAGGGTCTGAAGCCCTTTATCAGCGGCGACTCTTTGGCTTACGCCCTGCAAATATGGGAAGCCCGGTATGCGCAGGAACCCACGTTCGCGCTGCAAGGCTTTACCAGCGAGCTGTGCGACAGCCTCACTCTGACCCTGCCACGGGCACGGATCCTGATGCTGCAAAGCCTGATCCGCGCCCTGAACAACCTGCCGGTTTCTGCCGCCGACTCCGACTCCAGGGCATCTACTCCTTCCCATCCCGTTCCTCAGCCTGCTCCGAATAATGACGCGGTAAAAGTTTGCGTCCTGCTGCTGGATACGCTGATCCGCAGTCTGCCCAGAACTGACGGTGAAGCCCTGCGCCAGTACCTGTTGACCCACCTGACCCCGCTGCGTCAACCGGAACCGGTTCGGAACGCCCTCCGCGACTGGCTGAACCGGGGGCAAGCGATTACGATTTCCATCGCTGAACCCGTGCTGACCCAATGGGTCAATCTGGCGTATGTCGCCCTGTGTGAAAGCCTGGGTCCCGTCCGGGCCGATCAGGTGCTGCACAAGGCGATTATGCAGGTCGAAACGGTCACCGCCGGGGCGGGTTTTCCGGTCCGACAGTTGCTTTGAAGGGAACTGGATTAATGCGCTGGCGTCAGCCATTCCCGCCGGGTCTGGCCGGATTCACCGGTTCGTAACGCCGCCAGCAATTCCGGCAACACCCGATCAAGCTTTTCATCCAGCATCCAGGGCGGGTTGATGATGATCATGCCGCAGCCGTGCAGACCGGTTGGCCGATCATAGGGATAGAGGCCCAATTCTGCGCACAGAATGGCGGGAATCGCCAGTGCCTGCAGGTTCTGCTGAAAGCGTAGGCTGGGTCCCCGGTCAAGGATCGGATACCAGATCGCGACTATGCCCGTGGCCCAGCGTCGGTGGATGGTCTGCACTGCCTCGGTCAATCGATCAAATTCATCGCGCAACTCAAAAGCCGGATCGATAAAGACCAGTCCGCGTCGTTCGGGAGGCGGTAGCAACGCTTGCAGGCTGGCGTAGCCGTCCGCGTGCTGCACCGTGACCTGCCGGTCGCCGGCGAATTCGGCTTTCAGCACCGGATAGTCGCTGGGATGCAGTTCGGTCAACGTCAACCGATCTTCAGGCCGCAACCGGTGGCGAATCAGGCGTGGTGAACCGGGATACCAGCGCAACATTCCATCGGGATTCAAGGCGCGCACTTGCGCCTGATACGCGCTCAATTCCGGCCCCAGATCCTGCCGATCCCATAACCGGCCAATGCCGCCCTGATATTCCCGATTTTTCAGCGCCGGCTCAGAATGCAAATCGTAGCGCCCGGCACCGGCATGGGTGTCGAAAACCCGGAACGGTTTGTCTTTGCGTTGCAGGGCCTCGATGAGTTGAATCAGCAGGACATGTTTGAACACATCAGCGAAATTGCCGGCGTGGAAGGCGTGGCGGTAACTGTTCATTCGTCAGTCGGCGGGCGCAACGCCTGCTCCAGCGTCGGCCAGACATTCTCCAGAATCAGCGCCTGCGCTTCGGCGCGTGGGTGCAGGCCATCGTCCTGAATCAGTGCCGGGTTGCCTGCCACTCCCTTTAACATGAACGGAATCAACGGGATTGCATACCGTTCGGCCAGTTCGCTGAACGTCGCCTGAAACTTTTGGGTGTAGAGTGAGCCATAATTCGGCGGAATGCGCATTTCCGCCAGCAGCACCCGGGCGCTGGCCTGCTGCGCTAACTCGATCATCCGTGCCAGGTTGTGGCCCATGATCATCGGCGGTTGGCCGAGCAAGCCGTCATTCGCGCCCAGTTCCAAGATCACCAGCGTCGGGCGATGCTGTTTTAGCGCCGCTGGCAACCGGCTTAACCCGCCACTGGTGGTTTCGCCACTGATGCTGGCATTGGCGATCTGGTGGGGGTAGCCGCGTTCCTGCAAGCGGCGTTGCAACAGGCTGACCCAGCCCTGCGCTGTCGGGAGACCATAAGCGGCGCTCAGGCTGTCGCCAAAGACGAGAATCACCGGCGTTTCAGCCCATGTCGGGACGCTGAAAAGCGCCGTTAACCAAAAAGCCACTATCGGTAGCCATCGTGAGCCATTCAACTTTTTCATCTGCGGAGAACCTGGTCATGCGGGTCGATCATCATCTGGAAGGGAGTCGCGGGATAAGCGTAGCCGCTCCGTCGGCAGCCGACAACTCAACCGCCATTATTCAGGTGGAAGGTCTGGGTAAACAAGTGGTCAGTCCGGAAGGGCCGCTGGTGATTCTTGACGACATCCGTTTCAGCATCGCCAAGGGGGAAAGTGTGGCGGTGATTGGTGCCTCCGGTTCCGGGAAATCGACACTGCTGGGGTTACTGGCCGGGCTGGATACGCCGACGCACGGTCGGGTGTTGCTGGCCGGGGTGGATTTGAACGGTCTGGATGAGGATGGCCGCGCCTTATTGCGGGCGCAACGGGTTGGCTTCGTGTTTCAGTCCTTCCAGTTGCTGACGGGTCTGACGGCGCTGGAAAACGTCATGTTACCGTTGGAACTGGCGGGGCAGTCGGATGCCCGCCGCCAGGCGCTGGATGTGCTGGAGCGGGTCGGCCTTAAAGCCCGCGCCCGGCATTATCCGACTCAGTTGTCCGGCGGTGAGCAACAGCGGGTGGCGATTGCCCGCGCCTTTGCCGGTAATCCCGATGTGCTGTTTGCCGATGAACCGACCGGCAATCTCGATCAGAAAACCGGCCACCGAATTGTGGAATTACTGTTCGCGTTGAACCGGGAACAGGGCGCAACACTGGTGCTGGTCACGCATGATCCAGAGCTGGCAGCGTATTGCGACCGGATTCTGGAACTGGATGACGGGCGGTTACGGCCACCATCAGCCAAGCAGACCGAAGGAGTTTGAAACCATGGCCAATCCGGGAACCGTTGCATCTCCGAACTGGGGCAACATCAGCCGTATGGCCTTGCGCGCCCTGCATCGTGACTGGCAGTCCGGTGAATTGCGCGTTTTAGCGATTGCGCTCCTGATTGCCGTGGCCAGTGTCGCTGCTGTCGGCTTTTTCACCGACCGCATTCAGCAGGCGATGGAACGCAAGGCCAGTGAATTACTGGGTGCGGATCTGGTGGTGTCCTCGGCCAATCCGCTGCAACCGGGACTGGCAGCAGCGGCGCAGCAACAGGGGCTGCAAACTACGGACACCTGGAATTTTCGCAGTGTGGTACTGGTGGGCGAGCAGACGCAATTAACCGAGGTGAAAGCGGTGAGCGCCGGTTATCCCTTGCGCGGCGTCTTGCAGGTCAGCGATGCGCCCTTTGCGCCGCCGCAAACGGTCAAGGCCATTCCCAGTCCCGGACACCTTTGGGGGGATGAGCGGCTCATGCAGACGCTCAATTTAAAAGTTGGCGATTCGGTCAATCTTGGTGCCCGTACATTTCAGGTGGAGCGGGTGCTGGTCGATGAACCGGATCGGGCGGGTGATGTGTTCAGCATCGCGCCGCGCCTGTTGATGAACCTGGCGGATGTGCCCTCGACCGAACTGATTCAGCCCGGCAGCCGGGTTAATTATCGCCTGCTGCTGGCCGGAGAACCGGTGGCGCTTAACGGTTTCAAGACTTGGGCGGAATCCCGGTTGGCGAGTGGGGAAAGGCTGCAAGGCGTCCGCGAAGCCCGTGCAGAGTTGCGGTCGGCGCTGGATCGGGCCGAGCGCTTTCTGAATCTGGCGGCGCTGGTTAGCGTGATTCTGGCCGGGGTTGGGGTTGCCATCGCCGCTCGCCGGTTCGCCGGGCGTCACTGGGACAGCGTGGCGATTCTGCGCTGCGTCGGCGCGACCGAGAGTCTGATTATTCGACTGTTTGTCCTGGAATTGCTGGCGCTGGCGGCGCTGGCGGGAGTCGCCGGGTTACTCGTCGGCTATGTGGCGCAGTACGGGTTGAGCGGCGTCCTCGGGCAACTGGTCAGCAGTACCGAATTACCGCCGCCATCCTGGGCACCGGTGCTGCCCGCTCTAGCCACCGGCTTTATCACCCTACTCGGTTTCGGCCTGCCGCCCCTGTTGCGACTGCGGGAAGTGCCGCCGCTGCGGGTGTTGCGCCGTGATTTGGGGCCGGTGAATCCCCGCCTGCTGGCGCTGTACGGTCCCGCAATCGTAGCGACGGCGGCGCTATTGGTCTGGGAGGCGGGTGAATGGCGGTTGGCGCTGTATGTCTGCGCCGGGGTCGCCGGGGCGCTGGTGGTGCTGTCCCTGGCGGCCTGGGGACTGGTGAAATCGCTGAACCTGTTGCGCGGGCAAGTCGGCGTGTCCTGGCGGTTCGGGCTGGCCAATATTGCCCGGCGCGGTCCCGGCAGTGCCACGCAAGTGGTGGCGCTGGGGCTGGGGTTAATGGCGTTGCTGATGCTGACTCTGGTGCGTACCGATCTGCTGACCAGTTGGCGAGCCAGTCTGCCGCCCGATGCGCCGAATCATTTTCTGATCAATGTGCAAACCGGCGAAGTGGACGGCGTCCGCGCCTTTTTGCGGGAGCGCAGTCTGCACGATGTGGAATTGCTGCCGATGGTGCGGGGTCGGTTGACCGCGTTGAATGGTCGTGCCGTCAGCCCGGAGGACTATACCAACCCGCGCGCCCAGCGGCTGGTCGCCCGGGAATTCAACCTGTCCTGGAAAGATGAATTGCAGGCCGACAATCGGATTCTGGCGGGGCGCTGGTGGACGGCGAGCGAACGCGGGCAGGGCGTGGCGTCGGTGGAGGAGGGACTGGCGAAGGATTTGGGCATTGCCCTGGGCGACACGCTACGGTTCGAGATCGGCGGACAGAATGTTGAGGCGAAGGTGATGAGTTTGCGCAGCGTGGAATGGGATTCGTTCCGGGCTAATTTCTTTGTGGTGTTTCCATCCGGCGTGCTGGAAAACTACCCGGCGACCTGGATCACCAGTTTTTACCTGCCCCCGGACCGGAAGCTGGTCTTGGCGGAGCTGGTGCGGCACTTCCCGTCAGTGACAGTGCTGGATGTCGAGGCGCTGATGGTTAAAGTGCGGGAGATCGTGGAACGGGTCATCGCGGCGGTGGAGTATGTGTTTCTGTTCACCTTGGCGGCGGGACTGGTGGTGCTGTATGCGGCGATTCAAGCCACGCAGGATGAGCGCCGGTTTGAAAGCGCGGTGTTGCGGACGCTGGGGGCGCAACGGGCGGTGGTGCGGCACAGCCTGTTGGCGGAATTTGCGACACTTGGGTTGTTAGCCGGGGTATTGGCGGCAGCGGCGGCGAGTGTGCTCGGTTACTTCCTGGCTTCGCGGATCTTCGACTTCCCCTACCAGTGGAGTCCGTGGGTGTGGGTATTGGGTGCCGGCGCGGGCGTGCTGGGCGTGGGACTGGCCGGATTACTGGGCGCCCGTTCGGCGCTGAATCAACCGCCCTGGCGGGCGTTGCGGGAAGGGTGAGGGGCTGTCGAAAAATTCATCATTGATTATTGAGAAAAAATTTCTGTGGAGCTGGCTTCCAGCCCAGCTTTTGGCCGATAGCGCCGGCTGGAAGCCGACTCCACAGTTATATAGATCAAAGACTTGGTTTTTAGACAGCTTCTAACGGTGCGGATACAGCGTTTCCAGCACTTCGGGTTCGACCCGGATGACTTCAATATCGCTCTTGCGGGTGAAATTCCAGCCGTGCGCATGCTGTGTCCCGAAAATGGCGTAGGACAGGATGGAATAGCCGTGCAGACCGATACGATCCGCAACTTTCATGGTACTGCTCGCCCGGTCAAGCGCTTTGCTTTCAATGCTGTTCCCGTTCATGGCTATTCCCTCAAGTCGTGAATCTTGAAAGTTGTTCAAGAGTTAATTGAATTATCGGCAACATTCGCCCAGGCTGTAGACCCTGATCGAAACATCGCTGCCGATCAGCGGCATCTGATTGGAGATTTAAAGCAACCTTCGAGCCACAATCTCACTAGCTACCAATATGGGGTTCGACCGGCGGTTGCGGCGGAACCGTGAATTGATGCGTCGCCAGCCAGTCCTTGACCTTCTTTTCCGCTTCGGCCACTTGCGCCGGAGTCATCTTTGCCGCGATGTCCTGCTTGGCCTGTGGCCCCTGGCTATCGCCCTGGCTCTCCGCCATCGCGTACCAGAAATACGCCTGAATCGGGTCTACCGGTACACCCTCACCTTCCTCGTACATGATGGCCAGATTGATCTGCGCCTGCGCTAAGCCCTGCTCGGCGGCCTTGCGATACCACTCTATCGCCTGACGATCATCCATCGGCACGCCATGACCCTGGTCATACAGCACCCCTAGGTTGAATTGGGCGAAGGCGAAACCCTGTTCCGCCAGTGGCCGGACAATCGCCAGTTCCGCCGCGTAATCCCCTCGTTCATGGGCGGTTCTGGCCCGATCCCATTCGCCCTCAGCCCACACTGGCCCGGCGCACAACAGGCTACTGGTCAGCAATAACAACAACGGTTTGTTCATAGGAAAGTGCTCTGCTCACGGGTTCGACAAAATAGATCACAACGGCTGTGCTTAACGGATGAAACGGGCAACGGTTTCAGGCCCAGCGCAAATCGTCGTTATTGTTCCAGGCGCGAGCCAGGGAAGCCCACCCCGCCATCCAGGCGTGGTAGAGATGGCTGTTGGGGACGTAAGGATTGCGATCCTCGCCCCGACTGGCGGCTTCAACCCCTTGCCGAAAGGCTTGGCGCAGAAGCGGGGCCAGTTTTCTGGAAACATCGATAGTGCTGCGCATAAGCCGAATTCATGAACCGGGCCGGATAGCGGCCATTGCAAAGAACGATGTTGTGCATTTGACAGCATTTTTATTGATTTTGCAACTTTGTTGCGTTGACGCCATCCGCCTGCAACCGGTACAGGCTGGCGTAGAGGCCGTTCCGGGCGAGTAATTCGGCATGATGACCGATTTCAGCGATTCGCCCCCGGTCGAGGACGACAATGCGGTCGGCATTTTCAATCGTGGACAGGCGGTGGGCGATGACGAAGGCCGTGCGACCTTGGCGGAGGGTATCCAGCGCCTGCTGGACCTTGCGTTCGGACTGGGTATCCAGCGCCGAGGTCGCCTCATCGAGAATCAGAATCGGCGCGTTTTTCAACAGGGCGCGGGCAATCGCAAGGCGTTGGCGCTGGCCACCGGATAACCGTGCGCCATTCTCCCCGATCAGCGTCTGCAAGCCCTGAGGCAGTTCGCGGATGAAGTCCATCGCCTGAGCCTGTTCAGCGGCCTGGATAATCGCCGCTTCGCTGGCCGGAACGCCGGAACCGTAGGCAATGTTAGCTGCCACCGTGTCGTTGAACAGGACGATGTCCTGACTGACATAGGCGATATTGGCGCGCAGGTCGGCCAAGCGCAGATCGCGAACCGGGATGCCATCCAGCAAAATATCGCCGGACAGGGGTTCGTAGAAGCGCGGCAGCAGCGCCATGAGCGTGGTCTTGCCGCTCCCTGAAGGACCCACCAGAGCGATAGTTTCCCCTGGATGTACCTCAAGGCTGAGATCCTGGATGACTTCAGCGCCGTCGTCCTGGTAGCGGTGGCTGAGGTTCTGAAACCGGACTTCGCCACGGGCGCGACCCAGGGTTTGGGTTCCCTCATCGCGTTCCGGGGGTTCGTCCAGCAGAGCAAAAATGGTTTCCGCTCCGGCCAGACCGCGTTGTAGTTGCTCGTTGATCTTGGTCAGGCGCTTGATCGGCGACAGCAGCATGGCCATGGCACCGAACAGGGAGACGAAACCGCCGACGGTAATCTGGTCGGAGGCCGATTGCAGGGACGCGAAATAGATCACCGCCCCCAGCGCGAGAACCGCCAACAGTTGCACCAGTGGCCCGCTGGCTTCGGCAGCGGCGACCAGTTTCATATTGAACTGGCGAACCCGGTTGTTGACGTGATGAAAGCGCTCCCGCTCGTAATCCTGGCCGCCGAAAATTTTGATGACTTTGTGACCTTGCAGCACTTCATCAACGACGTGGGTAAAGTCGCCCATCAGTTCCTGCACATCCCGACTGAGCCGCCGCAAGCGTCGACTGACCGCCCGCACAATCAGGGCCACACCGGGAACAATCAGCAGCGCCATCAACGACAGTTTCCAGTTGAGATAAAGCATCCAGCCGAGCAGGCCGATCACCGACAAACCATCTTTGACCAGCACGATCAACGCCTCGGTGGTGGCGTTCATGACCTGCGTGACATCGTAGGTCAGGCGGGATAGCAGATGACCGGACGAGTGATCGTCAAAATAGCGGGTAGGCAGGGTCAGCAGCTTGTTAAACAGCGCCTTGCGCAGATCCATGACCACCCGGTGCGCAATCCAGCTCATTGCAACCGAACCGATGAAGCCGGCAATACCACGCACGATAAACACGGTGACCAGCAGAATGGGCATCAAGCGAATGGAATAGGGGTCTTTTTCGACAAAACTGCCATCCAGCAGCGGCTTGATCAGGGCTGGAATCATTGGTTCGGTGGCGGCCGCGGTGGCGGTCGCCAGCATCGACAGGATAAAGATGCGGGTATAGGGCCGGACGTAGCTTAGCAGCCGGAAATAAAGGTCTTTACTGTTCAGAATGGGCAGGCTCTGGGGGATGGGTGACAGCAAGCACTGACATAAAAAAGCCGGCTTGCGCCGGCTCTTTATTTAACAATGCGCTAAAACGTGGCGGTTACTTCCACGCGGGCTCAGGCTTCAAGCCGCTTCAGCAACCTTCCAGACTTCCGGCGCTTTCTCAGCGCGCTGGCCGAACGCCTGACGCTGCGCTTCGAGTTCCGGCGGCAGGGTCTGACCAAACTTGGCGAAGAACTCCTTGATCTCATTGATCTCGCTGAGCGCTTCCGCACGGCTGATGCTGGTGATCGTTTCAAACTGCGCCTTGGAGAAATCCAGCCCTTCTAGGTCCAGATCCTCGTAGCGGGGCATCAACCCAAACGAGCTTTCCACCGCGCCGACCTGACTATTGACGCGCTCGACGATCCACTTCAGAACCCGCATGTTCTGACCATAGCCCGGCCAAACGAACTTGCCATCGGCACCTTTGCGGAACCAGTTGGTGCGGAAAATCATGGGCAGCTTCAGGCCAGACTTCTTGCCCATATTGATCCAGTGACCCCAATAGGCCGCCATGTTGTAGCCGCAGAACGGCAGCATGGCAAACGGATCACGGCGGATGCCGGTGACGCCAATCGCCGCAGCGGTGGCTTCCGAACCCATGGTCGCGGCCATGAAGACGCCGTGGTTCCAGTCAAAGGACTGGTAGACCAGCGGGAAGGTCTTGGACAGGCGACCGCCGAAGATGAAGGCGGAAATCGGCACACCGGCCGGATCTTCCCACGCCGGGTCAATCGTCGGACATTGCCCAGCCGGCGCAGTAAAGCGGGAATTGGCGTGTGCGCCGACCCGACCGCAGTCCGGCGTCCAGTCATTGCCCTGCCAGTCAATCCCGTGCGCCGGCGGTTCCACGCCCATGCCTTCCCACCACACATCGCCATCATCGGTCAATACGACATTGGTGAAGATGGAGTTGGTTTTGCAGGATTCCATCGCCATCGGGTTGGAATCGTAGGAGGTGCCGGGAGCCACGCCAAAGAAGCCGGCTTCCGGGTTAATCGCACGCAACGTGCCATCCGCCGCCGGCTTGATCCAGGCGATGTCATCGCCAACGGTCAGCGCTTTCCAGTTGCCGAAACCCTTGGGTGGGACGATCATGGCCAGATTGGTCTTGCCACAGGCGCTGGGGAAAGCCGCCGCGACATAGGTCTTCTCACCCTTGGGCGATTCGAGACCGAGAATCAGCATGTGCTCGGCCAGCCAGCCTTCATCACGGGCCATCGCCGAGGCGATACGCAGAGCCAGGCACTTCTTGCCGAGCAGGGCGTTGCCGCCGTAGCCTGATCCGTAAGACCAGATTTCACGGGTTTCCGGGAAATGAACAATGGCTTTGCGGCCAATATCCGGCTCGCACGGCCACGGCACATCTTTCTGACCGGGAGCCAGCGGCGCGCCGACGGAATGGACGCACGGCACAAAGAAGCCGTCACTGCCCAATACATCCAGTACCTTCTGACCCATGCGCGTCATGATGCGCATATTGGTCACGACGTAAGGGGAATCGGTAATTTCAATGCCGATTTGCGCAATCGGACTGCCAATCGGTCCCATGCTGAAGGGGATGACATACAAGGTGCGGCCCTTCATGCAACCGGCCATCAGTTCTTTCATCTGCACCCGCATTTCATCCGGTGCCATCCAGTTGTTGGTGGGGCCGGCGTCCTCTTTCTTCAAGCTGCAAATGAAGGTGCGATCTTCAACCCGCGCCACATCGGACGGGTGCGAGCAGGCCAGATAAGAATTAGGCCGCTTTTCCGGGTTGAGCTTGACGAAAGTGCCGGAAGCGACCATTTCGTCACACAAACGTTGATATTCTTGTTCCGAGCCGTCACACCAAACCACCCGATCCGGCTGGGTCAGGGTAGCGATCTCGTCGACCCAGTTCAGTAATTTGGTGTTGCTGGTCCGGTTCTTGCCATCATGAGCGATTGCCATCTTATAGACTCTCCTGTGGTTATTCATTACGGTGGGGTTTGAAGAGTCGCCAAACGGAGGTTGAGAGCCACCGTTCGCGTTCGATCTTGACCCGGCGCGACCCATGCCGGAGCCGGTTTCACTATGGGGTGTAAGGTTATCATTAAAGCAGGTCGGGTTGCTACCGGGTTGATCAAGGATTAAGCCGGAAGCCGTCTTGACTCTCACTGATGATTGATGGGTTATCCGATCTACTGGTTCCCTGTAGACTCTTTGGCCACCCTTTGAACATGAATCAACCCCTTTCGATTGGAGATCCCGCTGATGTCTTCCCCTTACCAACCGCTGGCCTTTCATCGCCTGGAAACCGGCGTCGGCTATTTTCGCCCGCAGCAAACCTTACCCGATCAAGTGACCACCGACGATCCCGCCCTGTCGGTCATGACCGATCTCAGCCTGGTCAGTACTTATACGACGGAACTGGCCACCCCATTGACCAAGGCGTTGGAGATGATGGTCAAGCGTGGCGTGCGTCTGCTGCTGGTGCAGGACGCCAATCGGCACATTATCGGACTGATCACCAGTCGTGATATCGAAGGCGAACGTCCAGACCGGATTTTGGCCAAAGCGGGGGGCGCTTGGGAGGATTTGCTGGTCGCGGACATTATGACGCTCAAGCCGAAGCTGGAAGTCCTGCTCATGGAAGACGTCGCGAGGGCGCGGGTTGGGGACATCATCGCCACGCTGCGGCAGGTGAACCGGCAACATGCGCTGGTGCTGGATACCGACCCGGCCACCGGTCAGCCGACCGTGCGCGGTCTGTTCTCGCTCTCGCAGATTGGCGTACTGCTCGGACTGGACATTGATCCGGCGCAACAACCGACTACCTTCGCGGATCTGGAACGCGCCGGTATTGACTACCCGATCGCCAGCGCGGATTTGGAACCGTAGTCAATCGCGCTTTCAGGGGTGCGCCAGCGCCTGATCCAGCGTTTCGCGTAACAGCCGGGCATCGACATCGCTGGTGATAACGCCCTGCCCCAGTGTGCGCAACAGGATCAGCCGCAACTGACCGTCCTTGACCTTCTTATCCACGGCCATCAACCGCAAGAAATCATCGGACGTCAAAGTTGGCGGCGGCTTCAGTGGCAGGCGGGCGCGGGTCAGCAGGGCGCGAACCCGCTCGACCTGCTCCCGGTCCAACCAGCCCAGTCGCGCTGACAAATCCGCCGCCATGACCATGCCCGTCGCGACGGCTTCGCCATGCAACCACTCCCCGTAACCGACGCCGGTTTCAATCGCATGGCCGAAGGTGTGACCGAGATTCAGCAGGGCCCGCTCGCCGGTTTCCCGCTCATCCGCGGCGACAATTTCGGCCTTGTTGCGACAGGAGCGCTCAATCGCCTCGCTCAACGCCGCCGCATCGCGGACCAGTAAAGCCTCCAGATGCCGTTCCAGCCATTCCAGAAACGGCAGGTCGCGGATCAATCCATATTTGATCACTTCGGCCAGACCGGCGCTCAGTTCGCGATCCGGCAAAGTCGCCAACGTGTCGGTGTCGGCCAGCACGCACTGCGGCTGATAAAACGCACCGATCATATTCTTGCCCAGCGGATGGTTGACCGCGGTTTTGCCGCCGACCGAGGAATCAACCTGGGCCAGTAGCGTTGTAGGAATCTGGATAAACGGGATGCCGCGCTGATAGCAGGCGGCGGCAAACCCGGCCAGATCGCCGATCACCCCACCGCCCAGGGCGATGATCGTACAATGCCGGTCGAACCGGTGATTCAACAGCGCGGTGAACACCGTGTTGAGGGTTTCCAGGGTCTTGTACTGCTCACCATCCGGCAAAATCACCGCCTCATGGCGCAATCCGTCCAGCGCTGCCCGCACCGGTTCCAGATACAGGGGTGCCACCGTGGTGTTGCTGACCACCAGTGCCTGCCGTCCGGCAATATGTGGACGCAACAACTCAGGCTGTCCCAACAAACCAGAACCGATGTAGATGGGATAGCGGCGGTCGCCGAGTTCAACATGCAGGGTTTTCATAGAGTGGGAATCAGACACACGCTGTCCTCTTGAATACGTTTCATAATCTTCTGAACAATCGCCCGTGGCGACTGGCCATCGCTGGTGATGATCAGATCGGCAGTCTCCCGGTATAGTGGATCGCGGATCGCCAGCAACGATTCCAGCCGGGAACGCGGATCCGCCGTTTGCAGGAGGGGGCGGTGATGATCATTGCCGGTACGGGAAAGCTGCTCATTCACCGAGGTCTGCAAATAGACCACGAAACCGCGCCCAACCAGACAGCGACGGTTAGCCGGATCCAGAATAGCACCGCCGCCGGTGGCGAGGACGATCGCGGGACGTTGAGTCAATTCGGCAATCATGGCTTTTTCGCGGGTACGAAACCCGGCCTCACCCTCGACCTCGAAGATCAGCGGAATATCGGCACCGGCTCGCTGCTCAATCTCTTGATCACTATCCAGAAAATCCCGTTGCAATACCAGCGCCAGCCGACGGCCAATCGTGGTTTTACCGGCACCCATCGGTCCAACCAGGAAAATTCGGGGAATAGCATTCAGCGACATCGTGCGCTCCTGGAAGAATCATGCTTAAAAAACCACTAGACTTTGCAGCAATCATTCAATAATCACAATCACAATACCAAAACCTGCCCTGAGAAATGGCCATGAATATGCCCGACGGATCACTGAATAATGCACTGAACGCCCTTCGCGATTACCTGCAGGGCATGATGCGCGATGTTATCGCCCTGCGCGAAACCGATCACCATGGCAAACAGCGCCTCGGTGAACTCACCACCCAGGTGGAAGCGCTTCGCCATGAGCTACAAGGCTTGCAGCAACAGACCCCAGCGCTGGAGACGCTCCGTCAGGAGTTGTTGGTGGCCTTGCGGGAGATTGACAACCTCCACTGCCAACGCGCCGAACAGCTCACGACCGAGATGGAGACCCTGCGTCAGGAGTTATTGGCCGCTGTGCGTGAGATTGACAATCTCCATTGCCAACGCGCCGACCAACTCACGACCGAAATGGAGACCCTGCGTCAGAGTCTGCAAGACGCCCAGCAGAACACTGGGAGTTTGGATGCGCTCCGCCAAGAAGTGCAGAGCCTCCGCCAGAACACCCCTGATCTCGATGCCTTCCGCGAGGAAATCCTCAACCTCCGCCAGAACACCCCGGACCTCGACACCCTCCGCCAGGAAGTGCAGAGCCTCCGTCAGAATGCCCCGGACCTCGACACCCTCCGCCAGGAAGTGCAGAGCCTCCGCCAGAATACCCCGGATCTCGACACCCTCCGCCAGGAAGTGCAGGGTCTTCGGCACAATCACTCGGAGGTCGAGAGGAGCCTGCGTGTTCAACAAGCCAAAGCCCGGGAGCAACTAGATGCACATACCCACGAACTGGCAGCGCTGACCGAACGCGCTGAGACGCAAAGTCACGAGGTGGGCGAACACATCCAAACCCTCACCGGTCTTCACCGGCAGGAACAGTCCCAGCGGGAAACGACGCTGGAAATGCTCAACAAACTGAATGAACGCGCTGCCCACCTTGAACAGCAGATGAACGCGAATCAGTCCCGAGCGGACGATACGTTGCGCATCGATCAGAACCGGTTAGCCGCACTTGAAAAGTGGTTGACGACCCAAGCGGAACAATTTGGCCGGTTCGATCCCATTCTTCGTGAATTGCACGGGGAGTTGGTTTCCGCCCATCAGCGACTGGCGGCGCTGGAGTCAACCGGCATGGCCGAAGCACTGGAGCATCACGAACAGCGCTTGGACGACGCGGAACAGCACGTCCATGACCAGTCCACCCACCTGGACGAAATGCAGCAAACCCTCGAACAGTTGTTGGTTCAAGCGCCCGCCGCCGCCAAACTCAACAAGCTATTGATGGGCGGACTGGTTGCCGCTGGCGTCATTATCATTGCACTGCTGGTCATTCTGGTTATTTCTTAAAACGTACTGCGCGGGCCGGTTTCCCTGGGTAGTTATCGATCTGTGGGAACCGGCAATGACCCAGTCGGCAGAGACTGCAAAAATGCCTCTGCCGGTTCTGGTTTGCCATACAGATAGCCCTGGAACAACACGCAACCCCGATCCTTCAGAAATGTCGCCTGTTCGGTCGTTTCCACGCCTTCCGCCACAACAGCGAGTTGCAGATGCTGCGCCACCGCCAGAATCGCTTCCACCAGCGCCGCATCGCTGGGATCCGTGGGCGCGTCCTGTACGAAACTCCGGTCGATTTTCAGTTCATCGATGGGCAAGCGCTTGAGATAAGCCAGCGAGGAATAACCCGTACCAAAGTCATCGATGGACAGTTGCATGCCCATCGCCTTGAGTTCGTTCATTTTGGCAATCGTCCCGACCAGATCATCAATCACCAGCCCCTCAGTCACTTCCAAAGTCAGGCAGGTGGGATCCGCGTTCGTCGCCATCAGAATGGCCTTGGCGCGCCGCACGAAGCCTGGCTGCCGAAACTGGCGTGGACTGACGTTCAAAGCCAACCGTAACGACCGTCCCGCAGCGGTCAACCGCGCCAACACCCGACACACCTCCGCCAACACCCATTCACCCATCGGCACAATCAATCCTGCTTCTTCCGCCAACGGGATGAAGTCCACGGGCGAAACCAGTCCCCGCAGCGGATTTTGCCAGCGCAACAACGCCTCAGCGCCGACGATCCGGCCCGTCTCATCCACCTGGGGCTGGAAATACAAGCGCAATTCATCCCGCACCAGCGCCTGGCGCAGTTCACCCTCCAGGGCGAAACGCGCTTCAATCTGCGACTGCATGGCCGCTTCAAAGAAACGCACGCGGTTGCGCCCGGCCGCCTTGGCCTGATACAGCGCGGTATCCGCCTGTTTAAGCAGGTCACTGGCGGTTTCCCCATCGGTAGGAAACAACGTGATCCCAATACTGGCGCCCACATGATATTCACCTTGAGTCGCCAGAAACGGCAGGGCGATGACCTGACGAATTTTCTCGGCGACATGGCGAGCCGCTCGACCGGCCTCCTCTTCCGAAGCTGACAGATTCGCCAGTAACAAGGCAAATTCATCGCTACCCAGTCGGGCGACGGTGTCTTCTTCTCGCAGGCTGTGAAGCAACCGGGCGGAAACCTCCTGGAGCAGGCGATCTCCGGTTTCGTGGCCGCAAGCGTCATTGAGGCGCTTGAAGGCATCTAGATCCACCAGGAGCAACGCCCCGTGACGCCCTTCGCGGTGGGCCGTGGCTCGCACACGACTCAGGCGATCCAGAAACAGGCGACGATTGGGCAATTCCGTCAGCGGATCATAGAAGGCCAGGCGGCGGATGGTCTCCTGAGCCGCCTTCTGCTGGGTAAGATCAATACAGGTCGCGACAAAATGGGTAATCGTGCCCTGATCATCATGCACCGCGGTAATCGACTCCCATTGTGGATACATTTTGCCATCGCGATGGCGGTTCCAAATCTCGCCGGACCAGCGCCCCTCCGTCAACAGGTGATGCCACAGGGCCGTGTAAAATTCGCCCTCATGGCGACCCGAGCGCAGCAGGCGGGGATTTTGACCCATCGCTTCCCTGGGGGAATAGCCGGTCAGTCGGGTAAAAGCATGATTCACCCGCTCAATCGCCCCCTGTTGGTCGGTGATAAACATGGCCTCGGCTGTTTCAAACGCGACGGCGGCCAACCGCAATTGCACTTCGGCCTGTTTACGCTCAGCGATGTCCATGATCATCGAGGCGATCTGATCGACCACCTCGATATCCTCAGTGGTGTAATTTTTCGGCTTGTTGCCGACGCCAATGACGGCGGTAATCAACCCGTTGCGCACGACCGGAACCGTCAGTTCCCGCACAATGGGCGCATGGCCCTGGGGAAGACCCTTGCGATAGGGAAGGCCCGGATAATCATTGTGAACAACCGGTTTGCGCTGACGGATGCAATCCACCCAGACGCCTGCCTCACTGATCGAGTAGTGCTGTCCCTGACCCTTGGCATTACACATATTTTGCAGCGTGCGCGTGGACCAGGCTTGTAAAGTCAGTGTTTCCTGATCCGGAGCCACGAAATGGAAAAAACTGATTTGACTGTCCGTAAACTGCTCGGCGGTATCCAGCGCTTTCTGCAACAGTTCATCGAGACTGCCCTGAAAGGCAAATTCTGAAAGTTGCAGACGCGCCTGAAGCAAGGATCGGGATCGACGCAACGCCTGATCCGCTTCGGTCAGCTCACTAATATCGTTCACCGCGATCAGGAGACGAGAGACGGAGCCTGATGCCGAAGGGGTTGCCGAGATCTCCTGGCGTCCGGTCAGGCGGGCGGCAAAGTTTCGCTGCTTTTTCCCATAAAGCCGCGTGGTGATGCTCTTGCCTTCGGGATGTTGGAAAAAGGCCTTAAAGCGACCCAAAAAAACCTCACGATCCGCACCGGCCATAAAATCGACCAGGGCGCTGCCGGTCAACTGGCTGATATCCACGTCCAACATCGTACACAGGGTCTGATTAGCGCGCTGAATCATCCCGTTGGCGTCCAGGGTCAGATAACCCATCGGCGCTTGATGATAGAGCTGGGCGTAGCGATCCCGGGTATCCTGCAATTGGCGCTGGGTGTTGCGCAGTTCTTCGTTCTGCAACTCCAACTCAATCTGATGCACCGAAAGATCATGGATCAATCGTTCGATGGCTTCCGGAGATAGATCAATCTGTTGCGCACGGGATTGCGCCAGCAACGCCTCAGCCCGATCGCGCAAGCTGGGCTGATCGTTATCCGTAACTTCTGTATCTATCGTGATGACATGCGGTTTTTTGATCAACGGCACCTACCTAAAAAGCGAACCCATCTGCGAGACCGCCAGACATCAATGCTGACGATGTTGGCTCAACCGCTGCTCGAGCCGCCGGGATAACCGGGACAAACCAAAGCACAGTAGAAAATATAACAGGGCAACCGTCAACCAGACTTCAAACACCCGTCCGGACGATACGGCCAGTTCCGTACCCGTAAAGGTCAGTTCCTGAATGGAAATCAGTGAGATAAGTGATGAATCCTTGACCAGTGAGATAAATTGCCCGGCCAGTGGCGGAACCATTTTGGCCACCGCCTGCGGCAATACGACCTCACTGAGAACTTGCCCGGAATGCATTCCCAGCGCCCTGGCGGCTTCCGACTGACCTTTGGGCACCGCTTCAATGCCGGCGCGGACGATCTCGGCGACGTAAGCGCCCTCGAACATCGCCAGGCACATCAGCC
>JAIFNF010000060.1 GCA_020047885.1 Gammaproteobacteria bacterium
GTCAGCGCCGGGGTGGTCAGACCCTGTTGGAGCCGAGGATACACATTCCCCTCCTTGGATAAGGAGGGGTGGCGCGTCAGCGCCGGGGTGGTTCGACCCCGGCAACAACACCGCCACCACCCGTTCCCAAGTCACCGCCTGCGCCCGCCGCCACCCCTGCACACCCAACCGCTGGGCTACCTCGCGATGCATCGCCAAAAACGTGATCCGCTCCGCCAGCGCCGCCGGGGTTGGATCCACCGAATAACCGGTTTCCCCATCCACCACCAACTCATTCGGCCCCCCGGCATCCCGAACCGTCAACACCGGCTTAGCGCTCAACATCGCCTCCAGCGTCACCAAACCAAAATCCTCCCGATCCGGCACATACGGCACCGCCAGCGCCCGGGCGTAATGCCCCACCAGCTCCGCATCGCTCACAAACCCGAGAAACGCAATGCGTGGATCCCCCTCCGCCAACGCCCGCAACCGCACCTCATCCGCTCCCGTGCCGGCAATCTTCAACCCCACCGGCACCGTGACCAGCCGCATCGCCGCAATCAACAGATCCAGGCGCTTGGGGCGATCCAGACGGCTCACGGTGAATAGCCAATCCCGCACTTCACCCCCCCCACCCCGACCCTCCCCCGCGAGGGGGGAGGGAGATAAAACATCCCCCCCCTTTGAAAAAGGGGGGTCGGGGGGGATTTCTGGCAGCACCGGTCGCAACCCGCGCAACGCCGTCGGCGGCCAGGCCACCGCCACGTCCACTCCCGGCGGAAAATAGCCCGGCCGGTTCGCCACCGTATGGGAAATCGCCGCATACCGCCGAATCGCCCCCGGCGCCAGCCCCACCCCATCGAGAAAATGCACCACCGCCCGCGCCAAAGCACCCGGAAAAGCCAGCAATTCCGGCGGATACTCCTCACGCTGCTCGATCAACCGCCCGGTCAACGCCAACACCTCCGCCAGCGCCGCCCGTTCCCCCGGATGCCGCTCCAGCACCGCCAACAACCGACCCAATACCCCTTCATGCGATCCGGGCACCTCCAGCGGCCAGCCCGCCGGCCAGGTGTCGTACAAACCCCGCAGAGGATGCAGCAGATAGCACACATGCTGCTCATGCCGCACCATCCACGACGGATATTTCGTACTGATCACGAGATCAAAATGGCTCAGATCCAACGCAGCGAACGCCTGGTAACTGGCCAACACCTCCGGAAAATCGCTTTCCCGGCTCGGCAGCTTGATCAACTCGGCTCGATGCGCCGTCGCCTGATGCAAATAATCCAGCAACCCGGCGAACAACGTCTCCGCACCGCCCATGGCGAACGGCACCGGACTGGGGGCGACAATCGCGATATTCATCGCCGGGTCGCCACTAAAGCAAAGCGGACATAAACACTGGGATCAACCTCAGCGGCATTGCCAATCCAGAAATACTCAAAAGTGAACGCATCCGCCACCGGCTCCGCGACGCGCTCCAGAAAGGAACGCGGACTATAAAACCGGCCATGGCGGTTACCCCAACCCTGGGCGGCAAAAATACGCGCATCCGGATCAAACGGCACCGCATGAACCGCGCTATACGTCGGATCCGTCTGCACCGCCGGCTCGTGATACAGATAAAAAGGAACAACGCACACCTTCCCACCCGGCACCAGCACCCGCGCCAGCTCCACAAACAACCGCCGATCCGCATCACCCTCGAAATGCTCCAGACTATAGGTGAGCGCCGCCTGGGTCGCAAAACCGGCCGGAACCGGCATCGCGCAGGCATCCCCGCCAATCTGCCGACCCTGCAGACCCTCGGCATACATAATGTCCTGACTATAACTCGCACCACCAAACAGCCGCCCCACAATCTCCGACAACGGCGAATGCTCACTGGCGATGTCGATAAACACATCAGTCGGCTGAATCTGCAATAACTGCAAGCACAAAAAATGCTCCAGCGTCTTCTCCGGGCGACTCCCCGCATAATAATCAGGATAGCGGGCGTCATACTCGGCTTTCCGGTAATAATCCGCATACTCCGCCGCATCCACCACTCGCGGCGTTAGCGAGAGTCCCGCCTGTTCAGCGGCCGCCCGAATGCGTTCAACCTGCGGCGGCGAAATGTTGTCAATCGCCCCCTCCACCAGGTCGAGGCCGCGCTGCCGTAGCCATTCCACCGCCTCGGCATGGGACAACGCGCCGGTCGCGGGTTGATAGACATAAGGTGTATTCATCAGATTTTCCGTGAGAGACCCCGGCCTTGCTTCGGCTGCGCTCAGCACGAGTCAGGCCGGGGAGGTAGAGGAAGTTGCCCAAGCGCAAAAGGACATCGACCGGAAAGTTCACGAAACGGGCCACGGGGTAGCCGACATGAGTCTGCAGGGCGACCGCCATCAGTCCGGCGCTCCCGATGGCACACGCTGCCGCAGCATAAACGCCCGGAAATCCTCATACAGCACCTGATTCCCATAGCCGCTCAAATGGTCACCGTCAAAAAACAGCGGCTTGCCATCTGGCGCCATCGCTACACAAGTTTCCTGCGGACACAAGACCGGGAACGGATCCCACACCTGCAGGCCAGGCATGCGCCGGGCTATTTCCGCAAAGGATTCCATCACCGGTTGTCGATACTCCAGCAGCTCGCGGCGCGACATTTCCAGACCGTGGCGACAAATCGGATTACCCCGGTTAAACCAGTCCGAACAGCGAAAGGGGGGGGCACGAAAGAGCGGTTTCGGAGCCTCAAAAATAATGTGCATGCCCCGCACCGCCAGAGGCTGCAACAAGGCCAGCGCTTCATCCAGGGCCTGGATGCGCTTCTGCAAGGCTTCCGGTTCGGACATCGCCGCCTGAACCGTCTCTTCCGGCAATACGTCCCATTGTCCGGTAAGGCGCACCAATCTCAACGAGGGCAAAAAGAACCCATCACCGGGTTGCACCCGTCGCTGCACATCGTCCACGATCACCCTGGCGAATGATCGACAGTGGGCGGCCTCGTCATTACGATAAGCAAGATTGATGTAGGTGCATCCGCCTCTCATATACACCAGCAATTCCACCGAATTTTCCGCACTGAACCGTTGCAACAGCGGAAGATAGGCTCCGGCATGAGAGTCGCCGGCCACAAACAGGCGGGGGTTTCGCACCTGGTCGCCACACTGCGGAACCATCCGATGGAGAAAGATACCGCCTTCCAAGGACTGATTTTCGATGTGCAACGGGCAGCGACTGACTGCGGCCGCATTAAAATCACCCGGGTACCAGACCGCCCGGTCGCGGGTAACGCTCAGAGATAACGCCCCGCGCTGTTTGGCCAGCAGCACGCTCATCGCGCCACCCACACCCACCGCCATCGCCCCCAACAGGATGGTCACGACCGCCGGCCAGCGGTGTAATGCCCGCGAGTAGCGAACCGGACATTCGATCCAGCGATAGGAAAGCGTTGCGCACAGGAAGGTCAGCGTCAGAGCCACCAGCGCATCGAGCCAGGACGCCATGCCGGACGTCCAGCGCAACAGCACGATGATCGGCCAGTGCCAGAGATACAGCGAATACGAAATACGTCCGACGAAGACCAGCCCCGGCCCGCTTAACCCCCGAACCAGCCACCCGGATTCGCCACTGGACAGCAGCGCCAGCAGGCCGACCGTCCCTAACACTGTGCAAAATGCCCAAGGCCAGGGAACGCCCTGCGGATCGCCGACAACCCAGCCGGCCAAGATCAGGCTTGATGACCCGGCAGCGATGGCCGTCCGCCAGACGGGCGTGAGGTTAGCCAAAGCTCCGGGACAGTGCGCGGAAAACTGGTAAAGGAGGACGCCCGCCGCCAGCTCCCAGAACCGGGTGAAAATCAGGTACCACGCCATCGCCGGTTCCTTTTCCGCCCACCAGACGGCACCCAGCAGCGACAGGATCGCCAGCACCCCATACATCGCGATCGACGGAACCGCCGACTTCCCCGCCCAGCGCCGCGATGACCACCAAAAAAACAGGAAGGGGAAAAACAGATAAAACTGCTCTTCTACTCCCAGCGACCACGTATGCGTGTAGGGATTGAACGCCACTCGCGGCGAAAAATAGTCCTCGCTGGTCTGGGCCAGAATCCAGTTGCTGAGGCCGAAGAAGGCATAAAGTCCGGTTTTTTCATTGGTATCACTCAGCCAGGCATCGGGAATGAACCAGGCCGAGAACACCCCGGTCACGACCAGCATCACCAGTAGCGCCGGGAGGATACGCCGAAGGCGGCGGGCGTAAAAATCGAGGATGAACGGAATGAAACGGGATGCCCGTCCGCGCCGATCCTGGGCGGCGCTGACCACGAATCCGGAAATAACGAAAAACAGGTCAACCCCTAAAAAGCCGCCCGGTAACACATCATGATTCAAATGGTAAAAGATCACCGACAGTACCGCCAGCGCACGCAGGCCATCAATCGCTGGCACCTGGTCGACCGCTCTGTCGGTTATTTGGCGATATTTCCAATTCAAAAGAATACCCATCTCATCAGATTTTCGTTCAATACCGGTACGACAACCGTGATCCGTTTACCTCTGACCTCTGACATACCGGCCTCGTAGATCCAGAAACGAACACATCGGCGGCGCTGAACTGGTCGCGGCCAACCGCAATAGCGATCCAGAAGACGAACAGAAACAGTGGAAAGATCCGCAACAGACGGTTCCTGAGGAACGGGCCATAATCCAGCGCCTCCGCCTTGAGGGCGATGGTCATAAACAGGAAACCGGACAGGGTAAACTCCCGCCTTGCGCTTTCGCGGGATCGAGTCGGCGTTCGGCATAGGGCGGCGTGAGTAGCGGCACCACCATGTTCTCGTCAAACTTGCCATTGTAAATATCGCCCATCACGCTGACCGTATCGCGTCCGGTCGGTTGCCAGTCCAGCCGGAAGCCACCCCGTTGGAGTGTCCAGTCATCGCCGGCATCCTGCCCCTGGGGATCGACAAAGCCATCACGGCGGGCCTGGCGACCGTAGAGCCGATACTGGGTGTTTTCCCCGAACTGACCGCCGTAACGGGCATCAACGATGGAGCGCTCCTCATGACCGGCGGTCACGCTGATCCGGCCGCCCTGGGTATCGCGGGCGGGCTTGTTGATGATATTGATAACGCCATTGACGGCGTTCGCGCCCCACAGACTGCCGCCTGGGCCGCGAATGACTTCAATGCGGTCGATGTCCGCCAATGGCAGATCCTGAATTTCCCAGTACACGCCGGAAAAAGCCGGCGTATAGACTGAGCGGCCATCGACCATCACCAGCAGTTTGTTGGTGAAACGGCCATTGAAACCGCGAATGGTGATCGCCCAACGGTTGGCATCGATGCGGGCTACCTCGACGCCGGGCGCTGCGCCTCAGCCAGGCTGGTGACCCCGGATCGGCGGATATCTTCATTCGTAATGACGAAGACGGCGGCGGCGCTATCCGCCCAGGGCTGTTCCTGCTTGGCCGCCGAGATGACATTCACCTGCATTAAATCTTCGATGTTCAGTTCCATCAACGCCGCTTCGGTCGCCGTAGCTGCGAAAACGGTTTGCGGATTCCCCAGCGCCAGACTGAGTGCGGTTAGCACCATTGCGTTGAAGGGGGGTTTGATGGATTCTGGCATGGCCTGCTAAGCTTGAGATTGTGGGGTCATAAAAAAATTTGTCGACCTAAAAAGTATTGGGTGATAACGATGCTGAATTCTGTGCATTCTGCAACCGGCCATCCCGCCGGTTTACCCGCGTCGGCGCAACCGGAAGCTTCCCCGGATAGCGCTGATATGGCGCAATTCCAACAGGCGATGAACGCGCCCGATAACCCGGCTGCCCCGCCTCCTGAGGAAAAAAAGGATTCCCTGCTGGAAGAAATGCAGGGCAATATCTTCAGTCAGGTCTGCCGTTCCATGATGGAGAATCAACGAAAACTCAAAGAAAACGTTGATGAGTTACGCAATTAGGCATCCTCTCGGAAAGCGCGAAATAGTTTAACGCAGAACTAATTGAGTGGTGAGGATGAAACATCTGAAGCAACGCGACGCCAAAATCACGGTCTGGGCCGGGCTTCTGGTCACCCTAATCCTGCTTTCGGGTTGCGCGACTCCGCCAATCACTTCCCCGGAAGCCGCCAGCGCCTGGTCTGCCCGGCAAGCGGTTCTACAGCCGCTCACCACCTGGCAAGCGGAAGGTCGCATCGGCGTGATCAGTGGTCAGGACGGTTGGCACGCGCACTTTCAGTGGGCGCAACGGGATGCCGGTTACCGCATTGATTTGATCGGTCCGCTTGGTCAGGGTCGGGTCACGGTCGAAAGTGAGGGTTGGGAAGTGCGCCTTCAGACCCAGGATGGCCAGCAGTGGACGGCTCCGGATGCGGACGAACTGCTGGAGCAGCATCTTGGGGTGCGCTTGCCGGTCAATGGGTTACGCTACTGGGCGCGTGGATTGCCGGAACCGGGGACGACGCCGGTTCTGCACATGGACGCCAGCGGCCGCCTGACCCGGTTGGAACAGAACGGCTGGGTCATCGAATATCCCGCCTACGCGCAAACCACGATGCTCAACCTCGATTTACCAGAACGCATCATCGCCCGGCGTCCGGATTTGAGCGTCAAGCTGGTCATTGAACAGTGGAAGCGGTGATGGCAGCACCCTCACCCCCGACCCCTCTCCCACAGGGCGAGGGGAGTCACGCCTGGCCGGCGCCGGCGAAATTGAATCTCATGTTGCGCATCGTTGGGCGGCGACCGGATGGCTATCATCTGCTGCAAACGGTGTTTCAATTTCTCGATTACAGCGACTGGCTCTGGTTTACGCCCCGCGAGGATGGCGTGATGACCCGTGAGGGCGAAGTCCCCAACGTCCCCGCGGACGCGGATTTAACCGTGCGGGCTGCCCGCTTGTTGCAGCAGGTCACCGGAACTCGGCAGGGTGCGACGATCCGTGTGGTCAAAAATCTCCCGATGGGCGGCGGACTCGGTGGGGGCAGTTCCGACGCGGCGACCGCGCTGGTTGCGCTGAATCACGATTGGCAAACCGGGTTGAGTCTGGCGGAATTGGCGGCACTGGGTCTGCAATTGGGCGCGGATGTTCCGGTCTTCGTCCACGGGCAAGCGGCTTGGGCGGAAGGCGTCGGTGAACGCTTGACGCCGGTGAAACTCCCGGAACCCTGGTTTGTGGTACTCCAGCCCTCCTGCCAGGTCGCCACCGGTGCAATCTTTAATGACCCGGAATTGACAAGGAACTCCCCACTCAGCACAATAGCCGACTTCGTAAACGGTGCAGGCGGCAATGATTGTGAAGCGGTGGTGTATCGCCGCTACCCGGAAGTCGCCGCCGCCGCTGCCTGGTTAGGGCAACAGGGCGTCGCCCGACTCACCGGCACCGGCTCCTGTGTATTCGCTGCTTTTGCGGATGAAGAACACGCCCGGCGGGTGTTGGCGCAGTTGCCGCCGAACTGGACAGGATTTATGGCGAGGGGTTGCAACCGTTCGCCGCTGCATGAGCGCCTCAAGCGCCGCTGATTTATTGGGCCGTAGCCAAGTGGTAAGGCACCGGACTTTGACTCCGGCACTCCCAGGTTCGAATCCTGGCGGCCCAGCC
>JAIFNF010000123.1 GCA_020047885.1 Gammaproteobacteria bacterium
TGAACCGGATGGCAAGACGTTATCCCCGGTCGAACAGGTTCTGCCAGGACTCTACCCGGCCTGGATTGTTGACGAGAAGGTGATTCCGATATTTTCCTGGACGGAGAGTAAGGATCAGTTAGCGATGAGCATGCGGGTTTTCGACCGCGATAAAAAAACCTTTAGACCTCCGGTAAAAATCGCCGATGCCCCCCCCATCAGCGGGCTTCTCGAAGCTTTTAAATCCGGCAATCGCTGGTTCCTGGTGTGGTTGGGAACCTACGACAACAAATTTTTGCTTGAAGGGACTTATTCCGATGACCAGGGACAAACCTGGAAGCGGTTCGCCATTGAAGAGTTGCGGGGTTTGAATCAGGGCTTCATCCGGGTAGCGACTGACCACAAAGGGCATATCGTCATTGCGCTTGATGGTAATTGGCGTTTCACCAATCCCAATGATAAAAAAAATAACGTCTATATTGTCCGTTCCAGCGACAATGGCACCACCTGGCAGAAACCCCAGACGGTGCGCCAAGATGAATATCGCCCCACCAAGGCGCAATATCCGATGCTGGCTATGGGCCAACAACCGGGTACGGTCATGCTGGCCTGGGAAGACTGGCGTGATATTCGTTCCAATGTCTACGTGAGTTATTCCCGGGATTACGGTGCTACCTGGGAGCCCGCATTGCCGCTGGGTCGTCCAGGCGTTTGGAATTTAGGCCTGAATCCGCAATCGCGTGTGCTGGTATCCGGTCCGGATGATCGCTTCCGGCTGGTTGCCAATCAGTATGGAGACACCACGGCGAAGAGTGCGCAGGAGTTAGTCCTGTACACGTTTAACTGGGAAGAGCTACAACGCAGCGCAGCCACCTACACGCGAACCCGGGCGACGGAAGAGCGCTTGCGCGAACGGATGGCTAACTACTGGCAAGCGATGATGGATCGCCAGTATGAAACCAGCTACGCATTTATGGATCCCTTCTTTCGTGATTCTCGATCACTTCAAAACTATCGGGATATGATGGGTATTGTTCAGTACCATAGTTTCGAGTTGGGTCGGGTTATCCAGAAAGGCAATATCGCCAAGGTTGAGATCAAGGTCGAGGGATCAGTTCCCGAGTTTACCGGCCCCTCCGGCAAGAAGATCAGCCAGCCCCGGAAACCGATGTCGTTCGTGGATACGTGGTTATTTGTCAACGACGACTGGTATCGCGAGTATTACGATGGTGTCAGTGAAGTCTCATTGACTCGCTACTAAGCGAGTGGTTCTGAGCGCCTGACCGGACTATATGCTTCACGATCTTCGGCGTGCGCTACGCCTGCTCCCGCCCTTCATTGGGCGGGAACTGCGTGAGCAATACGCGGGTTCGCTATTGGGCGTAGCGTGGAGCCTGCTGCAACCCCTGTTGTTTATCCTGCTCTACTGGTGGGTGTTTGCGGTTGTGCTGCGTACCCGCTTTCCTCAAGACTCAGCGCTGGCGGATACCCCCTTCATCGTGTTTCTGCTCTCGGCGTTGCTGCCGTGGTTTGCCTTCCAGGATGGCCTGAACCGGGCCGCTGGGGCGATCCTTAACCGTCGCGATGTGGTGCGAAAAGTCCACTTTCCAGTGCGGGTTTTTCCTCTAGCCGCCACCGCCACCGCCTATTTTGTCCATGGCCTGAGCTATATCCTGTTTCTGGTGGTGCTTGCACTGTGGCAGGGTGGATTATCGCTAACGGCACTCGGCGTTGTATTGCTGCTCTTGGCCTTGCAATTCGCCGTGACCGCTGGGCTGGGCCTGCTATTGGCGGCGATGACCGTCTATCTACGCGACATTCAGCAAGTATTGGGTTTGGTGCTGACCGTGATGTTCTACACGGCGCCGATTCTTTATCCGTTGACTTTAGTGCCGGAAAATTTCCGTGGCCTGATTCATCTCAATCCCTTCACCGTGTTTGCCGAAGCCTACCACCGTGCTGTGTTACTGGGTGTCTGGCCAGGACCAGTAGTCTGGTTTGGACTGGCGCTGCTGGCCATTGCCTCGCTCAGCGTCGGTGCTTATGTCTTCCGGCATCTGGAGTCTGGTTTCGCGGATGTGCTATAGGCGGTGCCATGCATCTGCTTATTCTGCATATTGCCCATGTCTTTGGCGGCGCGGAACGCACGACCGCTAACTTGTTGGGTCATCTTGACCGGAGCCGGATTCAGCGGATCACCTTGGTTGCCCCCAACGGACTGCGTTCACATTTGCCGGAAACCTACGATCATTTCGTAGCGACTGATTCTTACCCGTTGACAGGCTGTTTCACGACAGTGCAGGCACTTCGGCAGGATATACGTGTGGTTGGCGAACTGCTGCGCGAGGTGGCCCCCGATGTGGCGCTGGGTATGATGCATTACCCCTCGGCGCTGGTCGTACTCGGTGCACGACTGGCCAGGGCGCAAACCCGGACGGTGGCCAGTTATCGGGGACCTTTCTATGAATATATGCGCTATTACGAACACGGCTTCCGTCGTCGGCTGTTCCTGCGGGCGGTGGTGGCCGGAACAGCGCTGCTGGCTGATCGGGTGATCGTGCCGTCCTACGGTACAGCGTTAGAATTGCGGCAACGGTTCTTTACTCCGCTGAGTCGAACAGTGACCATTCCCAATGGTATTGATCATGCGGAGGTGGCGAAGTTGTCGACCATGCCTACTCTCCCGATACCTCAACAAACCCCCGTTATTTGTGCTATTGCGCGACTGGCTCCGGAGAAAAATCTAAGGCTGTTGCTGGAAGCATTTCGGCGGGTGCGAGCGGCGCAGCCCGCTGTGTTGATCATTCTCGGTGAGGGGCCGGAACGCACCGCGCTGGAGACATGTATTGCTGATTGGGGGCTGAAAGACGCTGTGTATTTATTCGGACATCACGAAAATATCTACCCGTATTTATGCCGCGCTGATTTGTTCATCCACACTTGCCAGTTTGAAGGCTTTGGTTATACCCTGCTGGAGGCATTAGCCTGTGGCACTGCGGTCATCGCCACAGACTGTCCCTATGGCCCTCGGGAAATCTTGGGTGACAGTCAGTATGGAATGCTGATATCGCCTAATGATCCGGCTCAATTAGCTGCGGCAATACTGCGGTTATTAGCCGATCCGGTTACTCGACAAGCACTGGCTACATATGGATTAAAGCGTGCGCATGAACTATCGATTCAGCGGATGACAGATGCCTATACGGCAGAATTTCTAAAGCTCGTTTCATTTTAAATATCCTAACGGTTTAACTGATTAAAAAAACCATGCTACACGTCTCTAATTTAACTAAAGCTTATCGAATTTACGACCATCCTAAGGATCGTTTGATGGAACTATTGACGCGCCGAACGCGTTATAAGGACTTCCAGGCTCTGAAGAATGTTAGTTTCAAGCTTAATCGAGGCAAAAGTCTGGGCATCGTTGGTGAAAACGGTTCCGGTAAAAGTACGCTCTTGCAAACAATCGCAGGTGTGTTGACGCCGACAACGGGATCTGTCGAATGCAATGGTAGTGTGTTAGGGTTACTTGAGCTGGGGATTGGTTTTCACGTTGAATTTACCGGTAGGCAAAATATTTTTCTTTATGGCGATGTACTGGGCTTACCGCGCTGCCTGATTAAATCCAAACTTGATGAGATCATTGCTTTTGCTGAACTGGGGGAATTCATCGACCGTTCGCTAAGAACTTATTCAACCGGAATGCGGATGCGGTTAGCGTTTTCCCTAGTAGCTAGTCTTGATCCTGACATTTTAATTGTTGATGAAGCACTAACTGTCGGGGATAACTATTTTCAGAAAAAATGTCTCAATCACATCATGAAAATCAAGGAATCAGGGCGAACGATTATTTTTTGTTCGCACAGTACTTACCAAATTGGTATGTTTTGCGAAGAAGTGCTCTGGCTTAAGCAAGGCGTGGTAGAGAAATACGGGGATACCCTGCCGGTGCTTGCCGCGTATGAAGCTTATCAGCTTCGAAAAGGGGAACAAGCACATCAAGAGGGGCGTGCGGATACGCCAGTGCGAATTGTATCCATTGAAATCTTGAATGAATTGCCGATTTCACGTGGTACAGACCTGCAGTTACGTATTTGCACCGAGGCAATTTCCGATGAGCTACCTTTCCACATCATGGTTTCGCTTAAATATGGCGCTGATTTTGGCGTCTATGCAACGGGAACCCACCTTGCCGGG
The DNA here is from genome assembly GCA_020047885.1 of Gammaproteobacteria bacterium. Next base: position 4,177 of record JAIFNF010000123.1, read on the forward strand.
AAGCCGCCCATCCGGGGCCGTCATCGCCAGATTATTGTGACCTATCCAAAAATCCCGCTCCTTGGAGGTTATTACTGGTTTCATGTGCGTGCTTTTGATGATCAGGGGATGATTATTTATCATGAAAAAATTCTTATCGATCCAGAACTGGAAGTACGCAAGGAAAACAAGGAACTCGGATTTTGCTATCTCGATAATTACTGGGAAATAACATAGCAAACTTCGCGTTTAGATGGATTCTACCTCATGGTGAGAAAATCCGGCTGATGCGGTTCCGCAGGGAGCGCAACCGGTTGAAGATACTCAGACGGTCAAGAATAACCTGCTGATTAACCAGTGATGTGGCAATATCCCTGCGAATTTCCCTGATGCTTTCATTGAGTAGGGTGATTTGGCTTCCCAAACTGGACATATCAGCGCAGGTTTGATTGAACCGGTCATTTAATGCGCTGGATAGGTCGGATGCTCCGGTTACATCATCACTGGCGTCTGCATTTAATGTGTGTTGGGGAGGAATCCCGTAAATAGCCAACCATGCTCCCCAGTGAGGTAGAAACCGGGTAAAGCCGACCTCCCGGAGATCCTGTTCCGTCCAGTGGGAACGATGCGTTTCCAATGGATAACCGGTAATTTCTTGCGCCTGCCAGTTCTTGGGAACGGATAGAATAATGGCTTTGCTAATCCGTTTCAGGTGTTCAAGGAGTTGCCGCCCTTCTTCATAGTCCAGATGCTCAATCATTGCCAGAATCAGCACCAGATCGTAGCGGTTATCCGGCATCGTTGGAACCACCTCAAGCGCATTGCCGGTATGGATCTGATCATAGGCCCATGCGGGAATAAAAGGCGTATAGGTTGAGCAGCCTTCAATGCCTTCAATGCGGGTATTCCAGGGTAGTGACCCATCCAGTTTCTTGTAAAATTCGGCATCGTGGTATAAGTCGAGATGGATTCGACAGAGCATTCCATAAACGCCGAGACCACAACCCACATCCAGAATTGAGCGTGGATTCAGATTCACAATTTCCGCCATAATCGGCGACAGTTGTTCAGTATTGCTGAATGGCATGGAAAGACTCACTTCCAATTAGCGTCAATATTCAGTTTCCTAGAAAATATCCAGGTCGCCCATCGTGTAATACAGTTCCTCACTGACGGTCGCGGTCGGTAAAGGCAGTCGCCAGACCATATTAGTGACCATAATCTCAGTCAGTTCAATCTCGCCGCGGATTCCCTCGCGCCAGCCAGGTGGTAGCCAGATTTCGACTTCAGCCACACTCATCGCCGCAGCTAGACGATCCAGCGCGCGCAGCGCTATGCTTAACCAGCGGCGTCCGACCAGTAGATCCACCACCCGCAGCCGGATTTCACCGGGCTGCACCACCGCCCAGCCGAATAGCCATCCTCCCAGATGCAAGCCCACTAACTGATAGCGATACTGGGGATGATGGGCATAGCGCCATTGCACATAAGCGCGATCGCGGATCAGCGCCAGTGGCAGCATGTGTGCCAGTTTAATCCATAACGCATCCAGTCGCGCATCCTCCCAGGCCAGCGCCCGCGTACCGGGCAGGGGTAACCACGGGTTACTCACCGGACGACGCAGATTACACGCCTGGGTTACCGCACCATACACCTTGGCGTATTCGCCCAGCCGGAAGGGACGCCGCCCCGGAAAACCATAGGCGAACGCCGTCGGCCAGCGGTCGGCCAGGCGGCTTAACAACTCCTGCGTCAACCGGGTAAATAGATTACGTCCCCCCAAGTGGCCGCGCGCCGCTGGATGCACCATCACATCGCAGATCTGAAAAAACGGCAGCGACTGCCCACGTCGCCAGCCGCGCAACGCGATCGCCCCGGCATGGCCGATTAATTGACCATCGCCCGCGAACGCCAGGCGCGCCATCGGTGACGTCAATCCGGTGCCGGTATATTTCCAGCGCCAGTAGTCTACGGTTAACGGCTGGCCGAATACCGTATTGAACAACGCCCGGATGGCGGTTTCATCGCCGGGCTGGTAATCGCGGATATAATAATAACCATCTTTGGATGCGGACATGGCAGGATGACAGGATGAGGATATGGCAATACCGGTTCCGGGCGAATGGGCTGATGAACAGCTAATCTCGATGATCAGTAGCGAAAGCGACTTAATCCCATACGAGGCGACGTCGATCCTGGGTCGGGGGCCGGCTTTGGTGCTGGCGCCGCACCCGGATGACGAAGTGTTTGGTTGTGCTGGGGCGATCATGCGCCATGTCGCTGCTGGCGATCTGGTGACAGTGATTATTCTAACCGATGGCGGTGGTTTTCACCCGCCCGGTCTGGAACGCGAAGCCTATGTGATGCAACGCCGTCAGGAAAGCCGGGCGGCGGCGGCGCTGCTGGGTTACGGGGAACCGATCTTTTGGGAATATCGGGACCGGGAGCTGGTCGATGACGAGGCGCTGGTTGAACGATTAAGCGCCGCCTTGGCGACGACTGGCGCGAACTGGCTGTATGCGCCTTCCCCTTATGAGCTGCATCCGGATCATCGTTCTCTCAGTCGGGCCGCCGGGAAAGCGGCACAGCGGCATAGCGGCTCCCTGACGCTGGCGTTTTACGAAATCGGCGCACCGTTGCGTCCCAACCGTTTGCTGGATATGAGCGGTCTGGTCGAACGCAAACGTCAGGCGATGGCCTGTTTTATCAGTCAACTGGCGACGCAGGCTTACGACCGGCATGTCGAGGCGCTGAACTGCTATCGCACTTATACCTTGTCAGGTGATGTCGAAGCGGCGGAGGGCTATTGGGTCATCGGCAGTGAGGCAGCGGCCACACCCCTTTCCGTGAATCTCTCACCGATGAAGAGGGGAGAGAAGACGTTGACCATTGCCATCGTAACTTATGCCCCGGACTTGGCGTTGTTGTCCGTTGTGTTCGAGCGGATAGGTCAGGCAGTGGTGTATGCCCGGCGTCAAAACCAGTTAGCCGGGGTCCGACTAATCTTGGTCGATAACGGCCCCGGTTCCGACTGGCGAGCGCCGTTGCAGCATTTACTCGACACCGTGGCATTGCCCGCGACGGTCGAATTGCTAAGTGGGCACGGGAATGTCGGCTATGGCCGTGCGCATAATCTGGCGTTTCACCGGGGCGGCGGCGATGTGCACCTGATTCTCAACCCGGATGTATTGCTGGAGGCGGATGCACTAAGCGAGGGACTGGCGTTTCTAGCCACGCATCCCGAGGTCGGGTTGGTCGCCCCGGCGGCCTGGGATCGTCAGGGGCGGCGGCAATATCTGTGCAAGCGGTATCCGACCGTGCTGGATTTGGCGCTGCGTGGTTTCGCCCCGCCGGGTCTACGACGCAGGTTGCAGCGCCGCCTGCATCATTACGAGTTGC
>JAIFNF010000253.1 GCA_020047885.1 Gammaproteobacteria bacterium
CCGTCGTAGTCCAGATTCACTAGGGCGGCATCCAGCGAGTGTTGATGCGCTTTTTCCTGCGGATCAAAATCGCAGACGGTATTGCCCCGTTCTACGGTGCCGGGGGCGGCGAGCTTGCCGGCGTGATACAGGATGGATTCTACCAGGGTGGTTTTGCCTGCCGCGCCATGCCCAACCAGGGCGACGTTACGGATGGATTCGGTCGTGTAGTTGACCATCATGACCTCCTTTCGCTTCGGTTCAATCGTGGTTTTTCTTGTGATTTGGCGTTTGCCAAAAGAACGCTAAAAGTCTACTTGACATCCTCCCCGCCCTAATGATCTTTAAAAATTTAATCCGGTATGATTCTCAGGGATTGATACCGGATTATTGAGTTGAAGATCATAAGGACGGGGATTCCTGACATCACTATCAAGCTTTCCTCCTTCACCGGGTCCTACCTATGTCGGCTTTCGCTGAAACAGGCTTTACCGTCTCTCCACAGGCTAACACTGCCAGCTCGGCAGCTTTTGTGGATTTCGATAGATCGCTTGGTTATCGCGACCGGTTGTGGGAGATTGTACCCAAAACGCGGCGCTTAAACAGTCCCCGTGAGCGGGACTGCTGCGCCGTCCGCTATCCCTCCCCGCCCTGAAGGATGGGGTCTCTCGCGGAGAATCTGATGAGATTTTTTAAATCACTTGTCGTTTCCGGACTGCTGGGTACGCTCAGCATGGGTTGCACCGCCCAGACCAGGTCAGCGCCGATGAGTGGCGATGTCCCGGAAGCCCCAGGTTGGCGAGCCGAAATCGTCGTTGATGGGCTGACTCACCCCTGGTCGATCGCTTGGCTCCCGGATGGCTCGGCGTTGGTAACGGAACGTCCGGGGCGTCTGCGGTTGATTCGCAACGGGCACCTCGATCCGAAACCGATTGCCGGCCTGCCGCCGGTGTTGGCTTTCGGGCAGGGCGGGTTGCTTGACATCGCCCTGCATCCTGATTTTGCTAATAACCGGTTGATCTATTTCACTATGGCTATCGGTAGTCCCGAGGCGAATCGCACGGCACTGGTGCGGGGGCGCTTTCAGGACGCTACCCTGCGCGACGCCAAGATCATTTTCCAGAATGCGGATCCCAAATCCGGGGGACAACATTTTGGTTCCCGCCTGGTCTGGTTGCCGGATCAGACGGTGCTCATGAGCATCGGTGATGGCGGCAATCCACCGACCCGCTTTGGCGATGGGAATATTCGCGATCAGGCGCAAAATCCGGGGACGCATTTTGGCAAGGTGCTGCGATTAAAGGAGGACGGTACCCCGCCTGCTGATAATCCGTTCGTTAACCGACGGGGCGCGAAACCCGAAATTTGGACGCTCGGTCATCGCAATATCCAGGGTCTGACCCGTCATCCGCTGAATGGACGCATCTGGGCGAATGAACACGGCTCGCGGGGCGGGGATGAACTCAATATCCTCCAGGGCGGCGGTAACTATGGCTGGCCGGAAGTCACCTATAGCCTGGAATACTGGGGACCGAAAATCTCTGAGGAAACCCACCGTCCGGGCATTACTGATCCCCAGTTGATCTGGACGCCGTCGAAGGCTCCCAGTGGTTTGACGTTCTACACCGGCGACGTCTATCCACAATGGAAAGGCGATCTTTTCAGCGGCGCGCTCAAGTTTGGTCAAATTCGCCGCATTGACCTGGACGGCGACCGAATTATCGGCGAGGAGAAGCTGACCTTTGGCAAACGGGTGCGGGATGTGCGTCAGGGACCAGACGGGTATCTGTACGTACTGACCGATGAGGATCATGGGGCGCTGTTGCGCATTGTACCAACGGAAAAGGGGAAATCGAATGATTAGGCAGAGGGTGAGTCGCGTTGCGCGCCGCTGGGGCTACTGGCCACCGGTGTTCGCTATGATGCTTTATCTGGGGTTCGGTTCGCGGGCATGGGCGGACGAGAACTTGTGGGAGGTGCTGCGTTCCGGGACGGCGGTCGGCCTGATCCGTCATACGCTGGCACCAGGCGGCGGCGACCCGGCGCATTTCCAGTTGGAGGATTGCGCGACGCAACGCAATCTGTCGGCAGCGGGGCGTCAGCAGGCTCGCGCTATTGGAGCTGCATTCCGACGCAACGGCATCGCCACCGCCCGTGTGCTGTCCAGTCGCTGGTGTCGGTGCCTGGATACGGCTCGCCTGTTGGATCTGGGACCTGTCGAACCCTTTCCTCCCCTGGATTCCTTCTTCGCTTACCCGGAGCGTGCTGATTCCCAAATGGCGGCACTCCGGGAATTTCTCAGCCGCCCTTACGCCGGCTCGCCGCGAGTGCTGGTCACGCATCAGGTGAACATTACTGCGCTCACCAACGTTATGCCGCAATCCGGGGAGTTGATCATTGTGCAACCGCTGACGGGGGGACAGGTGCGGGTTCTCGGTCGCCTGGAACCGGGCGGGGAATCCGAGGCTGTCGAAAAACTTATCATTGATTATTAAGAAAAATTTTCTGTGGAGCTGGCTTCCAGCCGGCTTTTGGCCGATAGAGCCGACTGGAAGCTGAGTCCACAGTTATACAGATCAAAGACTTGTTTTTTAGACGGCTTCTTATGGTCTAACTTGAAACTCATGAGGTGTTAAAGCCACAGTTCGCAGGAGGCGATTTTACCCATTAAACCGGTGCAGCAACCTGCCGCATGATCTCCCCGACCGCCGCTTCAGCCGTCAGGCCGCTAAACCGGGCTTGCGGATCGAGTTTCAGGCGATGCGCCAGCACCGGAACCGCTAGTTCCCGCACCAGATCCGGAGTGACAAACTCCAGGCCATCAAACAGCGCTAACGCCCGGGCAATTTTGATCAGTGCCAGCGAGGCGCGGGGACTGGCACCCATCGCAATGCCCGGCGCTTTCCGGGTCGCGGCCACCAACTCCACCAGATAACGGCTGACTTCATCGCTCACCCGAATCGCGGTAGCGGCCTGCCGCAGGTAATTCAGCGCGGCATGATCCGCGCAGGGTTGCAGAGTATCCAGCGGATGCCCCTCCCGCTGAGCGGTCAGCACCGCCAGTTCCCCCTCAAGGTCGGGATAACCCAGCGCGAACCGCAGGGCGAACCGATCCATCTGCGCTTCCGGCAACGGGTAGGTGCCGTGGAATTCAATCGGATTCTGGGTGGCGATGACGAAGAACCATTCGCCCAGTTCGTGCCGTTGACCGTCCAGACTGATCTGCCGCTCGCCCATCGCTTCCAGCAATGCCGCCTGGGTGCGCGGCGAGGCGCGGTTGATTTCATCGGCCAGCAGCACTTCGGTAAACGCTGGGCCGCGATGCAGGCGGAATTCCTGCCGCTGCGGATCGAAGATGGACACGCCGAGCAGGTCGGAAGGCAGCAGATCCGGGGTGAATTGAATGCGCTGGAATTGCAGGGTCAGCGATTGGGCGAACGCTTTGGCCAGGGTGGTCTTGCCCGTCCCCGGCAGGTCTTCCAGCAGGACGTGACCACCGGCGACGAAGGCGGCCAGCAGCCAGCGGATGGTTTGTCGCTGGCCGACCATGACCGTTTCCAGATGGTTAGCGAGGGTTTGATAGGTGACGCGGCTCATGAACTTGAATCCAGGGATCAGGGGATGACGCCGCAGACGATGCGATCGCCACCGCCGCCCAGCGCCGCCGGATGATCCGCATGATTATCGCCGCCGATGTGAATCATCAGGGAACGGCCCGCTAAATCGGTGAGCTTGAGTCGTGGCGCCAGCACCGGCTGAACCGCGTTGCCTTCGGCATCCACATAGAGCGCGGGCAGATCACCCAAGTGGCCATCGCCCCAGGGGAATCCGTGTTGACCGGTTTTCTGGGGGTCGTAGTGTCCACCGGCCGCGAGGCCGGGAACCTTTTTTCCATCCTTTTCTGCGGGCAGGCAACTCGGGTTCTCATGCACATGGAAACCGTGCAGACCCGCCGACAGGCCGGCCAGTGCCGGCGTGAACACTAGACCGTATTTCGTTTCGGTCACGACCATCTGCCCGACACTCGCGCCTGTCCCGGTTTCATTCACCAGGTTCATCGGGACGCTCAAACGGCCTTCGGCCAGGGATTCAAGGGCAACGCCCGCCAGCAGCAGGGTAACCGCTAAACTTTTCATAATCGCTCCTCGTTGAAATTCAATACATCAAGCATAGTTGATGGGCAATGCGGCGTGCAGGGGATTGACAAGATTTAGAGTCGGCTAAACACTCGCCGGGCTGCCGCCACCGTCGCCTCAATATCCTGTGCACTGTGTGCCGACGACATAAATCCAGCTTCGAACGCGGAAGGGGCAAAGTAGACACCCTCGACTAGCATGGCATGGAAAAACGCCTTGAATCGTTCCACGTCACAGGCCGTGGCCTGGGCATACGTCGTGACGGTATCCAGCGCGGTGAAGAACAGCCCGAACATGCCGCCTACGCTGTTGGCCGTCAGGGCAACGCCGTACTCACGAGCCACCGTCGTGAGTTCCTGGCAGAGTTGCCGGGTGTTCGTCGCCAGCCGGTCATGGAAGCCCGGTGCGGAAATCAGGTCCAGCGTGACCAGTCCGGCGGTCATGGCGACCGGATTACCGGACAGCGTGCCTGCCTGATAGATCGGTCCCAGTGGCGCGAGTTGTTCCATAATTACCCGCTGGCCGCCAAACGCCCCGACCGGCATCCCGCCGCCAATGATCTTGCCCAGTGTCGTCAGATCAGGCTTCACGTTGTACAACGCCTGCGCGCCGCCACGCGCCACGCGGAAGCCGGTCATCACTTCATCGAAAATCAGGACGCTCTCATAGCGGTCGCACAGTTGGCGCAACTCGGCTAGAAACCCGGGTACGGGCGGAATGCAATTCATGTTGCCAGCCACCGGTTCGACGATCACGGCGGCGACTTCTTCCCCAATGTCCGCAAAGACCCGCCGAACCTGTAATAGGTCGTTGTAGGTCACGGTCACGGTATAGGCCGCCAAAGCCGTGGGGACGCCGGGCGAGGTGGGGACGCCCAGGGTCAGCGCTCCGGAGCCGGCCTTGACCAGCAGCGAGTCGGAATGACCGTGGTAGCAGCCCTCGAATTTGATGATCTTGTTGCGGCCCGTAAAGCCCCGAGCCAGGCGGATGGCGCTCATGGTGGCCTCAGTGCCGGAGTTGCACATCCGCACCAATTCCATTGAGGGCATCAGTTCGTTAATACGCCGCGCCATGACCGTTTCCAATTCGGTCGGCGCACCGAAGCTCAGGCCGCGCCCCGCCACTTCCCGCACGGCGTGAATCACCGCTGGATGAGCATGGCCGGCGATCATCGGTCCCCAGGAACCGACGTAGTCGAGATAACGGCGGTCGTCTTCATCGTATAAATAGGCGCCTTCACCGCGTTTGAAAAAGATCGGGGTTCCGCCGACCCCGCGAAAGGCGCGCACTGGCGAATTGACGCCGCCGGGGATGTAGCGCTGGGCTTCGGTAAACAGTTGTTCGGAACGAGTGGACATGGTGAATTTCCTTGGAGCGTCTTCTTGAAGGTTGCGGTTCCCGCGTCCTGGGGGAAAGCATCAGGGAGCAGGTGGGGCAAACCGGTGGGCATAACGGGCGGCAGCAGCGCGGATGTCCGGTTGGCCGAAGACGCCGCTGATGACCGCTAGAGCATCGGCGCCGACTTCGAGTAGGAGCGGCGCGTTATCCGGGGTAATACCGCCGATTGCAACAATCGGAATGCGCAGGGCAGCACGGGCTTCTCGCAATAGGGCGATAGAAGCGCGAATTTCCGTCGGTTTGGTCGGCGACGGGAAAAAGGCACCGAACGCGACATGATCGGCTCCGGCCTGTTCGGCTTCCAGCGCCAGATCCAGCCGGTTATAGCAGGAGACGCCAATCAGGGCGTTTTCTCCCAACCGGGCGCGGGCGGTTGCAAACGCGGGGTCGTCCCGGCCGATATGGACGCCCGCCGCTCCGACCTCAGCCGCGAGTTCTACATCGTCGTTGATGATCAGCGGAACCTGGTAACGCTGACAGACGACGTTCAGCCTTTGCGCCTGCGCCAGTCGCCGGGCGGTATCGGCGCTTTTATCGCGGTACTGGATCATCCGCGCACCGCCCAGCAGCGCCTGTTCGACCGCATCCAGCAAACGGTCATCGGGAATCAGCAGCGCGTCAGTGATGGCGTACAGGCCCTGACAGCGGGGTTTAAGCGTTTGGGTCATCATAAATCTCGGTGGGTAGCCGCCCAGTGCAGACGGTGAGGGAGCCATTGCCCACCGCCGGCTGGATAGCCCGCTTGCAGGGAGCGCCACGTATAGTTCTGAGCGCGATAGACAATGGAGAGAATGGCGTCTTCCAGCAGAGAAGCCGGGGTTATTTGGGCGGTCAAAGCAGCGATGGCGGCGGCCAGGGTGCAGCCGGAGCCGTGATACTCATTCGGCAACCGCGGCCAGTGCTGGGTTTCCAGCAACCGGTTATTGCCATACAGCCGGTTGACGACTTCAGGGGACGATGGCGCTTCATGCCCACCGGTGATCAGCACATAGTGGCAACCTCGCGCCAGCAGAGCCATCGCGCAGGCTTCCAGGGTATCGGCTTCGGGAGCCAGGCGCCGGGCTTCCAGACTGTTGGGCGTCAGCACCGTGGTCAACGGTAGCAGTCGGGTCTGAATAGCTTCGATCAGTTCCGCATTCGCCAACTCGGTTCCACCACCCGCGGTGAGCACCGGATCGAGGATGACCGGAAGGTGGGGGTAGGCTTTGAGCAGGGTTTGCAGGGCGATCACGTTGTCTGCATCGCCGATGATGCCGATTTTGATGGCGGCGACCGGCATATCCGCCAGCACCGCCCGCGCCTGAGCCAGCACCTGATCCGGGTCAACCGGCAGCAGGGCGTTGACGTTGTGGGTATCCTGCACGGTCAGCGCGGTAATAACCGGCGCCGGGTGGCAGCCCAGGCTGATCAGCGTTTCAATATCGGCGGCGATGCCGGCCCCACCAGTCGGATCGTTGCCGGCTAGCGTCATGACCACAGGAGGAGGAATGCTCAAATCGTTGCTCCAAAGACGGGTGCGTAGGACAGGCGGTCATTCTAACAAAGCCAGCGGGTTTTTCAGGACGCGCTAACATGGGACAATCAGGGTGATCTAATGGCAACCTGCGGAAAGGATAAGCTGATGAAAAAGTATATGTGCGTCATCTGCGGATGGATTTATGACGAGGAGAAGGGCTGGCCGGAGGACGGTATTCCGCCCGGTACGCCCTGGGAAGATGTGCCGGCTGCCTGGGTGTGTCCAGAATGTGGCGCGACGCGAGAGGACTTTGAGATGGTGGAAATTTAAGCCTGGAGCCGACCGGTCGTCAGTCAGTAGTCGTAACGTCAGCGTTCAGACCCATCTTTAAATTTATGGGAAGGGGGTTGGGGGAAGGTGCGCAACTACTGAAAATTTTGTTCTATCCTATACTATAATAGGATATATCATGCGCTATGAAACTAAGCGTATGGGCAAAGCAAAACGGTTTGTCATATAAGGGCGCATACCGGATGTGGAAGGTCGGACAGTTGCCGGTT
>JAIFNF010000089.1 GCA_020047885.1 Gammaproteobacteria bacterium
CAGCGCTTCGCGCCAGTCTTGCCAGGCCTGCTCGTTCCAGATTTCAAACTTGTTACCCTGTCCCACCAGCACCACCCGCTTATCCAGATTGGCAAATTCCCGCAGGGGCGCGGGCAATAGAATCCGACCGCTGGCGTCCATCCCGCACTCTTCCGCATGGCCCAACAGCAAGCGTTTCAGGGCGCGGGCCCGAGCATTAACGCTGGAAAGCTGGATGAGTTTCCGCTCGACCTCTTCCCAAACCGGTAGCGGATAGAGCAACAGGCAACGGTCACGGTCGACCGTTAAAATCAATTGGCCGTCGGCAGCGTCCAGCAAATGCTGGCGGTAACGGGTCGGCATTGACAACCGACCTTTGGCGTCCAGCAACAGCGGATTGATGCCCCGGAACAACCCTGTCTCCCCCTTGAAGATCGGGACAACCTAGCGTCCCACTTTCCCCCACTTTTCGCCACTAACTATAGGGAGACCCACCCGGCGCTGTCAAGACAATCCACCGAGCGGTTTTTAAAAAAATACTTATATATACAATAAATTAAATTTTTAACTGGGATATGGAATCAATTCTCCGTCAAAAATCCTGGTGGGATGCTCCACAACCCCGGAACCCCCCACTGTCGGCCAGACTACTCGCGATGAATACTACCTCGCTCTCGTTCCAATGCCGAGGGGTACCGGGCGCATTAGAGGAAGAACTCTTACAGCGCCATCAGCGCCAGGCCGATTTCATAAATCCCAAAAAGCATGACCCCTGCGCCAGCGGCAGTGCGCACCCCGGGACGGCGCACGAAACCCGTCAGTGCTGCTGCCGCAGTTCCCATGGCCAGCAAGGTCGGCAAGGTTCCCAACCCAAAGCTGAGCAGCAATACCCCCCCCTCCAGCGCCCCGCCCGCGCTGATCGCCCACACCAGCACGCTATACACCAGCCCACATGGCAACCAGCCCCACACCAGACCCATCCCCAGCGCCTGCCAGCGGGTGCGCACCGGCAATAACCGTCGCCCCAGCGGTTCGATCCGTCGCCAGAGAACGCCGCCCGCCCGTTCGACCCGGCTCAACAACCCGGGCCAACCGGCTAAATAGAGACCCAGCAGGATCATAAATAGCCCAGCAATAACCTGTAATCCAAGTTGGGCATGACGCACCGACATTAAATGTGCTGCCCACGCCCCGATTCCACCCGCCAACATTCCGGCGACGACATAACTGGCTATTCGCCCTAGGTTATAGACAAGAAGAAATGGCAGGCGGGTTCGCCATAATGATCCCGGCCTCATCGGCAACCCCAGGGTCAACGCGCCGACGATGCCGCCACACATGCCAAAACAATGAACGCCGCCGGTCAGCCCGATCAGGAAAGCCGCCGGATATAGAAGCTCAGGAGTCACGTCGCCACGCCTACCGCAACACCACCGTCTTGCCACCGTTCCGAAACACCCGACGCTCCAGATAGTAGTGAAGGGCGCGGGCCAGCACGATGTTTTCAATATCACGGCCCACCGCCGCCAGATGCTCCGGGGTATGTGCGTGATCGACTCGCTCCACTTCCTGCTCGATGATCGGCCCCTCATCCAGATTGGCGGTGACGAAATGCGCCGTCGCGCCAATCAGCTTCACCCCCCGGTTATACGCCTGATGGTAAGGCTTGGCGCCTTTGAATCCCGGCAGGAAGGAGTGGTGAATGTTGATCGCCCGCCCGGCCAGCGCCTGGCATAACTCCGGGGACAGAATCTGCATATAGCGGGCGAGAATCACCAGTTCGGTGCGGGTTTGCTCCACCAGATTCAGAACCTGCTGCTCCTGCGCCGACTTTGTCTCCGGCGTCACCGGCAAATAGTGATAGGGAATCGTGTGCCATTCTGCCAGATGCGCCAATTCCTGGTGGTTCGACACAATCGCGGTAATGTCCATGGGCAACGCGCCGGTGCGATGCCGGTACAACAGATCATTCAGACAGTGTTCGGCTTTGGAGACCAGAATCAGCACCCGTGGTCGCCGCCGTGGATCGTAAAGCCGCCAGTCCATGGCAAATTCCTGCGCCAGGGGCGTGAAATGCTCCAGCAGCGCAGGCTCGCTGGCTTCGTCCAGGTCGAATTCCAGCCGCATGAAAAACCGGTTGTATTCGGTATCGCTGAACTGATCCGATTCAATGATGTTGGCGCGGTGGGCGGCCAGAACGCCGGATACGGCAGCGACAATGCCGACCCGATCCGGGCAGGCGATGGTTAAAACGTAGCGAAGAGGGTGCATGAAGAACGTCTTGGGTGATGGTGAGAAAACACATTGTAAGCGAAAGCGCTGGGTGTTTACGCCGTTCGATCTTTTTTCCGCGCGGCAGCCTTGGGGAGAGCAGGCGGTTTTTGACTTTCCAATTTATCAGTATTTAGTCGCTACTTTTTCGCTCTTCCTTAATCAGTATCCACTGGTTTTAGTGCGTTATGTGAATTTATTCTTATGGATGATAACGGCTTTCTTTGGTTTTCGTATCTGTGAAAGTATAGGGTATCGACTTAGTGTATTCGTCGTTTTTTAATTAACTTTTTTGATACTACCAACTCTGCAATCTACTGATTCTGTTGAATCAATTCGTGCGGCAGCAGTTTTTTCTCTTTACTTTTATGGTAGCCTGTTTGCTTGTTACGGTTTTTTTGGAGATCTATCGCGGTAAGCTAACTACTGAAATTAGTTCCCAGAACCATCTTTGGAGTTGGTATTTTTGAATCATTGATCTCCGCTTTAAAAATGATTTCTGGAGTACTTTGGTTAATCGTTTTAATCAGTGGATTCCATCTTATTTCCTTTATATTTTTATGCTGGTGTCAGGTTTATCTTTGGCAATTGATAGAAGCATGAAAAACTTAAAAATTTCAATTTCAGCAATTCTGGCTTTTTTTCGGGACGGCTGATTTTTTCAAATCTATATCTCATACATGATTACTACTAAATTTCAGTAGCAGTTACTATTTTTATTTCATTTGCAGTTTCTGCATCCTATTTGATTAACGCTGCAATTAAAAAATTCCATTGGGTAACACAATATCGATTATTTCTATAGTATTTATTCTATTTTTTATCTATCAATTCATTACTCAAGAATCTTATAGCTTGCGGATTCGTGCAGATTTTTGGAAGGCTGTAGAATATTCATTAAGTGGCGACAACATTTTCATTTTTATAAGTGAAAAATATGATCGAAAAATCCGGATTTAGGTGGGCGTGTAAGTACTAAATTTATAGGCATAGCATCAAATGAATTCGAAAAAACTGCAATGTATAATTCAGAAATTTAGATCTATTCTAATTGAAAATACTGAAAGCCAATGCCTCAAGTTAGCAAAGTCATCTGCAACACACTATTTTTCAGATGAAGGGAAAGTGTTTATAAGGACTGCAAATACTTCCACTCATCGTACAGAGTCCGTGCGGTAGTCGACTCACGTTTTTGTTCTCATGCAAATTTTTTTGCGACCGAAATCTGGGGCGATCAATCGCTGAAAGCCCATCACTTCCTTGATGATGTCAAAGACCAGTTCGGAGATGGTTTTCTGTTTGGCGTGGCATACTTTAATATTTTGGGATTCTGACCCGGCGTTATACTGCCCACTGTCATAACTTGACCTTTTGAACCGCCAAGTCGCCAAGCGTCCTCGCTGGTTTTGATCTACGTTCATCTGCGGATCACAATGTTCAGTTTATGGCAGTGCCAAGTATACATCGCTTTTAGGGCGGTCGTATTTGGTAAGTGATTGATTTTTTAGCATCGTGATGAGCGCGCTATTTCTCAGCGGAGTCGGTCATTTTTTTGTCACGATCGCAGGTAGAGATCGAAACGGGTGTTCGGGGCGATGATGTGCGCATCGGGTGAAGAGCCAGCGAGCGCAGGTGCCAGCCGGGGCCGTTTCACCACCACGCGACGTCGGGCGCAGGCCAGTGCCGCGATCAGCAGTTGTGGGGCGTCGTCGTCATCGCCGACCAGTTGCCGCAGCAGGCGCATTGCCTTGCTGGCCAGTGCGGTTTTTCGACGATGCGGGTACATAGGATCAAGATAGACCACATCCGGTCGCTGATCTTCGTGCAGCGTGAGCAGATATTCACCCCCCTCCGCCTGGCTAACGCTCAGACGTTCCCGAACCCAGTGGCCGATTTCCGGATCATGCGTGGCGCGTTGCCATCCATCGCGGAGCAAAGCGGCCATGATCGGTGAACGTTCTACCAGTTGCACCCGGCAACCGAGGCTGGCTAGCACAAAGGCGTCCTGACCGAGGCCGGCGGTGGCGTCGATGACGGTAGGCATTGCGCCGCTTTTCAAACCGACGGCCCGCGCCAGGGGTTGTCGGCGGCCGCCGCCGAATTGCCGCCGGTGCGCCGCGGTTCCTGTCGTGAAGTCGATGAAGATCGGGCCGGGCGCATGGACGCCGAGTTGCCGCAGTTCCAGCCGGGATTCGGTGAGAACGAGGAGATAGGCGGGGGAGGTGGGTAGGGGATCAACGACCAGAGGCAGCGCGAGTTCAGCCGCCAGATTTGCGGCTTCCGCCCATCGCGCCGGCGATTCTACCGTGACCGCGCCGGCGAGGTCGTTGGGAGCCATAACATGGGGATTACGCCGCTTTGAGGAAGACATCCTTCAGCGTCGCCCGGTTTAAGCCATCCACTTCGGTCTGGAAACGGGCGTTCATCTCTGACAGGGCTTTCATGTCGTGCAGCACCTTGTATTGCACGGTCTGAGCGATTTGCGTCTGGCGTTTGCAGAAATCCTGAAGGCTTTGGGGATCGGTGATTTCCGCGGCAGCGCGCATCTGGTTCAGGCCGATGTTCATGTAGGCTTTAACTGCGTTGATTTGAAAGACCATCATTTTTTCCAGGGCCGCAACGAACATACGGTTGGCCTTGACCAGGGGTTCTGGCAAGGTTTGTGGGGTTTTCAGGGTTTTTCTCAACAGATCGATGACCATGATGCGCTCCTGGTGCTGGATGTTTGCCAACGTTGTTGCAGTGCAATATAGCCGGATTGATGTTGCAGCGCAACATGGCAAATCATTTTTTCTGGCAGGGCAAAATTCACCCTGTGAAATGGATAAACTGAACTATCCTTCCAACAGACAATGACTTTCGGGATAACGGAGCAGCATCTTGATTGAGAAGATCATGCCTGGGCGGGTCATCCGGTTGCGCGATAAGGGTTGGTTGCCATGCCACGATATCGGTCCACCGGAACTTGCGCCACGGCTGGCGCTGGTGGCGAATCTGCATGGTAATGATTTGAACGGTATGTTTGTGCTGTCGCGGCTGGCCGCCTTTTTAAGGAGTGTTGAGGCGCGGCGGCGGCGGGGCCTGCAACTGCAAGAGCGGGTGGTGGTCGTTCCCACGGTTGAAGGGTTGCGCACAGTGACCCGTGTGCAGCGAGTGACCCGGTTGGCGGGTTTTCGGCCCGCGGCGGGTACGATCACGGATCGAGTGCTGGAAATGACCCGGACCGCCTATTACCGCGTGGAAGTGCGCACGACGGGAGGCGATCTGGAAGAATTGCCGCAAGTGTGGCTGTATGCGCCGAGCGATGATGAACGAGCCAGCGCCTGTTTGTTCGGATTGCCGGCGGTGGTTGAACAGCCGGTGACCGACAGTGAGGATGGCGGTGATTTGGCGCAGGCCTGGCGATTGGCGGGCGGTGAGAATTTCGTGATCCATCTGGGGCAATCGGGCAATTTGCAGACCCAGCATTGTGAAACGCTGTTTCGGGCGTTGGCGGTGTTTCTCGACCGTACCGGGATCATCGGCGGCTTGCGGTTGGTCGAGGAGGACGATGAGGATTTGCATTATTTTGAAGGGCGGCGGGCGTGCCATGTCCGGGCGGAACAGTCCGGGCTGTTCACGTCGCCGCTGGACGTCGGCCGCTGGGTTCAGGCGGGCGAGGAATTAGGTCAGATCTACGACAGTTTTACCGGTGAGTTGCGCGTTCCGGTGGTGGCACCCGTGTCGGGTCTATTAGCCGGGTTGCGTCGGCAGCCGTTGTTATGCGAAGGGGATTTGGCGGCGCGCATTCTGGTCCCGGAAGCGGCGGCGCGGCGATCGGGAGGTTGAGATGACTGGTGACGAATATCAGTGCGTCCATCAACGATTGTTGGAGCGAGTGGTCACGGAAACCCGGGAAACGGGTGGATTGACGGGTCTCTATGAACTGAGCGAGCGGGTGTTGCAGGCGATGCGGACGGTGCCCCGGCATCGCTTTGGGCTGCCCGAACAGCGGGACTGGGCGTATGCCGATATGCCGTTGCCGATTGGGCGCGGCCAGACGATTTCCCAACCCTTTATCGTGGCGCTGATGACCGAGTTACTGGCTCTGGAGCCGGAGGCGGTGGTGCTGGAAATCGGGACGGGTTCGGGTTACCAGACGGCGGTGCTGGCTACTTTGGTGCGGCAGGTGTACTCGCTGGAGCGGATTCCTGAACTAGCGGATGCGGCAGTGCGGCGGTTGCGGGATCTGGGATTGACTAACGCTGAGGTGCGCGCTGGCGATGGGTGTCTGGGCTGGGAAGAACAAGCGCCGTTTGATGGGATTGTTGTCACAGCGGCGGCGGGTGATGTGCCAGAGGCGCTGATCCGGCAGTTGAAGCCGGGCGGGCGACTGGTCATTCCGGTGGGGTTGCCGCATCAGACGCAGGATTTGCAGGTGCTGGAGAAGGATGCACAGGGCGGTATCCAGATTCGGAGCGTGTTGCCGGTGGTGTTTGTGCCGCTGATTGGCAGTTTTTAGCCGGTCGGCAGGGAAATTCCAGTCAATTTTTTGAACAGGGTGACGGCATAGGAATCGGTCATGCCGGAGACGAAATCGGTGACAGCCAGCAGTCGGCGATAGGGATCGGCAACCGGCTGGCGACCGGGGCCAGCGAAGGGTTCCGGGATGAGGTGAATCAACATCCGGCTTTTGGACGAAGCGCGAGAACCATGTGTGGCCAAGTCATTGACCGTAGTCACGAACGTTTCCAGCAGCCCGCCCAGTACTTCAAAGCCTGCGGCTTCTACTTCTACGACCGGTCGGGATACATAGATCTGGGTTTCCCCGCACATCTTCAGCGCGTGCATATCCGCCGCCGCCGGGAGGATGTCGAGCAGTTCCTCTTGAAGTCCCCCGGCCAGAATGGCCGCCTCGTGATCCATAAAGCACTGATGCGCCTGGTCGATAATCGCGCCGATGGCTTTGGCGCGCAGATACTCAATTTTCTCGCGGGATCGGGTGATGTGCGCCATTTTGCGTTCAGCGCGATTTGCCTCCCCGGTCAGCGGTAACAGCAAATCGCGGACTTGTTCAAAGGGCAGTTGCTGCAGTCGGAAAGCATCTTCCACGTCGATGATCCGATAGCAGATGTCGTCCGCGGCTTCGACCAGGTAGGCCAGTGGATGGCGGGTCCAGGCGCCCGGTAAGGTTGGTTCTAATCCCAGTCGGTCAGCGGTTTCGGCGAACAGGTCGGCGTCGTCCTGGTAGAA
>JAIFNF010000196.1 GCA_020047885.1 Gammaproteobacteria bacterium
CTTCCGTGTCTTTCCGTGGCGCGATCCTCATCCGCGGTCAAAGCCATGATCCCAGCAGATCACTGGAGGATTTTTATTGCGAGTTGCCTAATGCAACGAAAAATAGTGGAACCCGGAAATTGCATCAATGTATTTCATGTCATCAGATTCGCGGTCGAAAACGCCCAAAGGTGCTGCGGCTTTGAATCTCTACGGGTTCATTCCCCACAGCTTGCTGCGTTCTTTGGTAACCGAATACCCCGCAGCTTGCTGCGGGGATTTTTATTCCAGGCGTCTAGACCATCCTTGCGGAACGGGTTACGCAGGAATTACGCAGGGCATAAAAAACGCCCTGCCGGAAATCGCGGCAAGGCGTTGATTTGTTTGGTGGCCAGGGACGGAATCGAACCATCGACACGCGGATTTTCAGTCCGCTGCTCTACCAACTGAGCTACCTGGCCATAATCAGGGATACGAAAGGAACGCGCATTTAACCAGTTCATATCCCCGACGTCAAGCGCTTCATGACGGCGGCGGCACATAGCCCTCGGGCGGCGCCGCGCCGTCGCCAAAGAAAAACTGCTCCATCTGCTGCTCCAGGAACTGCCGCGCCTTCGGTTCAAACGGCGTCAACCGGTACTCATTGATGAGCATGGTCTGTTGCCGCAGCCACTGCTGCCAGGCCGGTTTCGACACATTTTCGAAGATCCGCTTGCCCAACTCGCCCGGATACGGCGTCCGGTCCAGACCCTCGGCCTCAACGCCCAGTTTGATACATTTCACCATTCGCGCCATTGTCAGTTCCCGTCGTTTTTAAAGTTCACTCGTCAGCGCCGCCAACAAGCGTTGCACCGGCGCGGCCATTCCCCGATTAGCCGGGTCGCGGCTGTTATACCAGACAAACCGCTCGCCTTCCATGACCCGCTGGCCCGGTTCAATCACCCACACCGGCGTCGGCGTGATGTCCAGATGAAAATGACTAAAACTGTGCCGCAATACCCCCCAGGGCGGCTCCACCTTCACGGTCAATCCCAGCCGCTCCTCACACCAGGCGACTACGTCAACGTCCAGCGGGCATTCGGGAAAACTCCACAATCCGCCCCAGATACCGACCGGCGGCCGGCGCTCCAGCAACACCTCACCCGGCGTTGATTGCACCAACAGCATCCGCACCGCCCGCACCGGCGTCTCCCGGCGGGGCTTCGGCGCAGGAAATGCCAATTCCTGTCCCAGGGCATGGGCGGTGCAACCTCCGGCCAGTGGGCATATCGCACAATCAGGCCGCCGTGAGGTACACACCAGCGCCCCGAGATCCATCATCGCCTGGGTATAATCCGCCACCCGTTCCATCGGTGTGTAACGCTCTGCCAGTTCCCACAGCGCTGCCTGCACTCGGGATTCGCCGGGCCAACCAGCCACTGCGCCAAACCGCGCCAGCAACCGCTTAACGTTACCATCCAGAATCGGTTGTCGCTGACCCGCCGCCAGCGCCAGAATCGCCCCTGCCGTCGATCGGCCAATCCCCGGCAAGCCTTGCAGCTTCAGCATCTCCAGCGGCAACGCCCCGTCATACTGATCACGCACGAGCCGTGCGGCCTGATGCAAATGGCGGGCGCGGGCGTAATAACCCAGTCCCGCCCAGTGTTGCAACACCTCATCCAGTTCGGCATCCGCCAGCGCCCGGACGTTGGGAAATTGCGCCATAAAGCGTTCATAATAAGGAATGACCGTCGCCACTTGGGTCTGCTGGAGCATGATTTCCGAGACCCACACCCGGTAGGGTGTCGGATTCAACTTCCAGGGCAACTGCTTGCGACCATGCGCGTCAAACCAGTCCAGCACCCGCCCGGCGAATTCCACCGCATTCATCAACCCGGACCTCACATGAAACGTATTCTCATCGCCGGCTGTGGCGACATTGGAACCACCCTTGGTCTAGCCTTGACCCGTGCCGGACATACGGTCTGGGGTCTGAAACGCCACCCCGCTGATTTACCAGCGCCGATTCAGCCATTAGCCGCCGACCTCACCGACCCGGCAACGCTGTGCGCCTTGCCGCCGGAACTCGATGCCATCGTCTACAGCGCTGCCGCCGCCGGTTTCAGTGAAGCCCACTATCAGGCCGCCTATGTCGATGGCGTCCGCCATCTGCTGAATGCGCTGCGGCAAGCGGGACAGCGCCCGCAACGGCTACTGTTCACCTCCAGCACCTCGGTCTACGCCCAACATGAGGGGGAATGGGTCGATGAAGATTCACCCGCCGAAGCCGAAGGTTTCAGCGGCCGCTGCATTCGCCAAGGCGAACACTTGATGTGGGACAGCGGCTGGCCGGCGGTTGTCGTGCGCTTTGGCGGCATTTACGGCCCCGGCCGCACCCGACTGATCGACAGCGTCCGCGAGGGCAGCGCGGTGTGTTCCAGCGATCCGCCGATCTACACCAACCGCATCCACCGCGATGACTGCGCCCGGGTGCTGGAGCATCTGCTGCAACACCCAAAACCGGAGCCGCTTTACCTGGCCGTGGACGATGACCCGGCACCGCTGAACGATGTACTGAGCGGGCTGGCCGATCAACTCGGTGTCCCGCGCCCGCCAGTGGTGGAACAGTCGCCGCTGAAACCCGGCGCTGAAACCCGCCGCGATACGGCGACCCGCATGAGAGCCAGTAAACGCTGTTGCAATGCCCGGCTCCGCGCCAGCGGCTTTCAGTTCCGCTACCCGAGTTACCGGAATGGATACGCTGAACTGCTCGCCAAAATGAACCCTTAAAACGCCCCGCTGGCAAAATCGTAGCTCATCTCACGGTAGGGATGCTGCAGGAAGAAACCCTGAATCAGATCAACGCCCAGCGACCAGAGAATCGGCATCGCCTGCACATCCTCAACGCCCCCAACAATCGTTGCAGCGCCCAACGCTTCCAGACCTTGCACGATTTCTTTCAGTTGCGCCTGCTTCTTGGCATCCTTGGCCAGATTGTTGACGAAGTACATGTCCAGCTTGACATAATCCGCGCCCAGATTTTTTAGCAGATTCAAAGAATCACGACCCCGGCCAAAGCGATCCAGACAGAATCCGCAACCGAGCAGCTTGATCCCGCTCAGGAAGGCGAACATGTCACGCAGGCTATGTTCGGCTGTCGATTCGGCCACCTCAAAGACCAGCCATTGCGCTTCAACGCCGGTTCGATCCAACTCTCCCCGCAACCAGGCGCTCAGTGTTTTGTCCTGCAACGTCACGGGCAATACCTTAATGAACACGCTCGTAGCCTGCTGCCGTTGTTGCAACATCTCCAGGGTACGCACAATGACCCAGCGATCCAGCGCCAGCCCCAACTCGTGATTATGGACTACGCCAAACACGCTGCCGGTTGACAACTCCTGACCCTGGCGATCACGAAGCCGCAGCAAGGCCTCATAACGTTCGTTACCGTCACCACGCATACTGGCCACGGGCTGAAACACCAACCACAGCCACTCATGTTCGATCACTTCGTATAACTGCTCAAGAACCCGCGCCCGCGAAGAAATTTCCTGATCGCGCTGGACGACCGTGACGCTCTGTTGAAGGTAGATGCGTTCTCCTTTGGCTTCCCGCGCCAGCCCACAGGCAGAATCCGCCCGCTGAACGAGCATCAGGTGATCCTGACTGCGGTCATTGGCGGTTGCGACGCCGATACTGGTTCGCAACAACAGCGCCTGATCGCCCACCTTGTAAAATCCGGTTTCCAGCGTATCCCGGATCCGGCGCGCCAGTTTTATCGGTGCCTCGCCGAGCAGATTCGGTGCCAACACCGTGAGCACCGCATCGCTAAACCGGGCGGCAGGTTGCTCCGCATTCAATACCGTCCGCAATCGACTGGCTGCTTGCCCAATCACTTCATCAGCGGTCGCCACGCCGGACGTGTCGCGGATGACCCGCAAGTTATCCAGCATAATGAACATCACCGTCAGCGTCTGTCGGCGCAGACCCATGGCTTCCATTTCCCGCTCCAGCAGGATCATGAACCGCCGACGGTTATACAAGCCGCTGACCACATCATTATCACTGAGCAAGCCCATTTTCACCCGCAGCGTGCGTGCTCGACGCAGGCGCTGTTTGACTTCCCAGCACAGATAACTGATCGGAGCCGGCTTGACCAGCAAACTGGCTCCAGGCGCATCCAGATCCGTCAAATAGTGCGACATATCCGCTGGGAAACACATCAGAATCATGGGTAGCGTATCGCAATCCCGATGCTGGGAGACCACCCGCGCCAGTTCCGTCCCACTGACTTCCTTCAGATCGAGATCAATCACCAGCAGATCCGGACCAAACCGGTGGATATCCTGGAGGATTTGCAAGGGCTGAATGGCGACCCGGGGTGTAATCCCCTGTTCTTCGAGCGCGCCGGCCATCTCCCAGGCCTCGGTCGGCCGGTCATTGACGATCAGCACCCGGTAATAGCTCGCTGAGGTTTGCGGCAACAGTAAATCTCGCAACGTCCCAATGATCTCATCGTTATCGACCGGTTTGCTGAAATAGGCAACGCCGCCGGCTCGCACCGCATCCAACCGGGCGGCCATGTCATTGCGCTCAGCCAGAAACAGCACCGGCGCACGAAGACTGGTTTCCGCACGCAGGGTCGCAATCATTGACAGCACTGCTTCCATGCCTTCGGGAAAGTCCACATCGATGATCACCGCGCCCGGCATTCGCCCGTGTAACTGCTCTTCAGCCTCGGTCAGCGTGGCAAAATGACGCACGCGGTAACCGGAGTCTTCCAGCTTGGTCAATAACGTGGGTCTCTCACCGGGGATAATGAGGAAGATTTCGGGTTGCGCTGCCAGTAACGGCCGGGTTCGGGGTTCATCGTTCAGGCTGTCGCCGGTCGTCAGGATAAACCGCAACGCATCAATCAATGCGGTCAGCCGCTGCCGTTCCGCCTCGGCCAGCATCCCGCCGATGCTGG
This sequence comes from Gammaproteobacteria bacterium, assembly GCA_020047885.1. The sequence goes on from JAIFNF010000196.1 coordinate 4,928, forward strand.
CGCAATGTTTAACGTGCTGCCCTAATTGCGTGACCAGATCTCGCAAGCGCGCATCATCCCGTTCCTGGGCGTTCTGCACCATATCCTCGGCCAGACGGGCCAACATGGCGAAGGATTTGGGGTTCCACTTGACGTAGTACAGTTTCTGCCACAAATCCTCGATCAGCTTGAGGTGGTTGGCCAGTTTGAGACGCTGGCTGTCCTGACCTTTCGCCTGACTCATGAATAGTGATCTCCTGGTTTAAAATTTGACATTTTCGATTTGACTGACATCGCGCACCGCTCCACGAGCCGCGCTGGTCGTCATGGCGGCATAGGCTCTTAAAGCAGGAGACACCGACCGTTGCCGGTTGACCGGCCGCCATACCCCCGCCATCGCCGTCCGCCGCTGTTGCAGGATTTCATCATCCACGGCCAGGTGAATGCGCCGACGGGGAATATCAATTTCGATTTGATCTCCCTCAGCGACCAGGGCGATCAGACCGCCTTCCGCGGCTTCCGGCGAAACGTGACCGATAGACAGTCCCGACGTACCGCCGGAAAAACGGCCATCGGTGATCAGCGCACAGACTTTGCCCAAGCCCCTGGCTTTCAGATAGCTGGTCGGATACAGCATTTCCTGCATTCCCGGCCCGCCGCGCGGTCCCTCATAGCGAATCACGACCACATCGCCCGCCTGGATACGCCCAGTGAGAATGGCACTGACTGCGTCTTCCTGACTTTCCATGATCCGCGCCGGTCCCTGGAAGACCAGACTGTGTTCATCGACGCCCGCGGTTTTGACGATGCAGCCTTCCTCGGCCAGATTGCCGTACAACACCGCCAGCCCGCCATCCTGGGAATAGGCATGGCGCTGAGCGCGAATGCAGCCGTTCTCCCGATCCACATCCAGACTCGGCCAGCGGGTGCTCTGACTGAATGCCTCCTGGGTCGGAATGCCCGCTGGACCGGCTGAATAGCGCAACCGCGCCTCATCGGACGCCGTGGACCGGGCAATGTCCCAGTTGTCCAAGGCTACGCCTTGGGTTTCACTATGCACGGTGTGCGCCTCACGGTGCAGCAACCCGGCGCGATCCAGTTCACCGAGAATGGCGATGACGCCGCCAGCGCGATGCACGTCTTCCATGTGATATTTCTGGGTGGCGGGCGCGACCTTGCACAGATTGGGGGTTTGCCGCGACAGTCGGTCAATGTCGCGCATGGTGAAGTCCACGCCGCCTTCCTGAGCCGCCGCCAGCAGATGTAGCACGGTATTCGTCGAGCCGCCCATGGCGATGTCCAGGCGCATGGCGTTTTCAAACGCGGCAAAGGTGGCGATACCTCGCGGCAATGCCGATTCATCGCCCTGTTCATAGTAGCGGCGGGTTAGCGCCACAATCCGCCGACCGGCTTCCAGAAACAGTTCCCGGCGATCCGCATGGGTCGCCAGCAGCGAACCGTTGCCCGGCAAACTCAGACCCAGCGCCTCGGTCAAACAGTTCATGGAATTGGCGGTGAACATGCCGGAACAGGAACCGCAGGTCGGGCAGGCGGAACGTTCGATCTGAGTCACTTCCTCGTCGCTGACCTGATCATCAGCGGCGGTGACCATGGCGTCCACCAGGTCCAGTTTCACCTCCTGACCGGCCAACCGGGTTTTCCCCGCCTCCATGGGGCCGCCGGAAACGAAGATGGCCGGGATATTCAGGCGCATGGCGGCCATTAACATGCCGGGGGTGATCTTGTCGCAGTTGGAGATGCACACCAGCGCATCGGCGCAATGGGCGTTGACCATGTACTCCACCGCGTCGGCGATCAATTCACGCGAGGGCAGCGAGTACAACATCCCTCCGTGGCCCATGGCGATGCCGTCATCGACCGCGATAGTGTTGAATTCCTTGGCGATGCCACCCGCCTGCTCGATCTCACGGGCAACCAGTTGCCCCAGATCCTTGAGATGGACATGGCCGGGAACAAACTGCGTGAAGGAATTAGCGACGGCGATGATCGGCTTGCCAAAATCACCATCCTTGACGCCGGTGGCTCGCCACAGGGCGCGGGCGCCGGCCATGTTGCGGCCATGGGTAGTCGTGCGGGAACGATAGTCGGGCATGAGAAAAACTCCACGAAGGCGGGAAATGAGGTCGACGTCAGCGAGAGGCGCGTTGGGCTGATGGGAAATTTTACGGCAATTTCCAGCGTTCGTGGCATGAATCTCCCCACAGACGATAGGCGGAAGCCTGCTATCGTGCCAATCAAGCCAATGGTATTGATTTCCACAGTATTGACTAGGCACTGGTTCAGTAGAGTTATTGCAATAACTGATTGAATTTAATAAGTTAATCACGAAATAAGGCTAAACTTTTGACGGAGGTTTACGATGTTAAGCACGTGTTGTTGTCCCCAGTGTTTTTCGGAGCATATTGAGGATATATGTCTTTATGAAACGAAAAATAATGGAACCCGGAAATTGTCGCAATGTGAAGTGTGCCATCACGTTTTTTCTGAAACGAAAGGGACTTTTTT
>JAIFNF010000300.1 GCA_020047885.1 Gammaproteobacteria bacterium
TTAGATACAGATTAGCGCCTGGCGCTCCCCCTCTCCATTTATGGGGAGGGGGTTGGGGGGAGGGGTCTGAACGCTTACCAATCAGGTAGGGTTAGATACAGATTAGTGCCAGAAACTTCTCACGGGCGGTGACTTGTGGTACGAGCCGACCCTTGGACATCTTCACCATACACACGATCTGCCGGTGGTGATTCGGCCCGAAGCTGACATGCACCGGCAGGTCGCAACCGTAGAAGTACAGTCGATCAAAGGGCGTGTTCGCCACGATCCATTGCGCCACTTCCAGCATATTCTCATCCTCGATCAGGAAGTCCACCGCCGCCCCCAGCCGGTCACAAACGAGCCGACCTTGGCGATTCACTTCATGCGCTGCGTGCTGATCGCGCTTCGGGTCGATGCGTCCGGGAATCTGTCGGGCCAGCAGTGGCGAGCAGAAGCCGTAGGTCAGGCGGATCATCCCGAAGTAGTCGATCACCGGGTCGAGAATATTCAGCGCCAGATCCAGCAGGGCGGTGTAGCTGTCCGGCTGTTCCGGGCGATTGGCCAGTCCGGTTCGCACTTGAGTTTCGCCGCATTCGATCAGTTGCCGGAAGGTCAGATACGCGCCGCAGGGGGCGTCCAGATCCGGGAGAGTCGACGCCCGGTTGAGCGTGAAGCCGTCCACCTGCCAGCGATACCGGGTCAGCGTCTCCTGAAATTTTGCGGGTGGCGGGCCATAACCGGTGAGATCGAACAGTCCCAGGGCGTCGAGGGCGGCTTCAAAGGCGAGTTGCTCCGGGTAGTTGGGAAATTCTTCGTTGATATAGCGGGATTTGTGGTACAGGAAGGCCGGTTCGTAGCGGTCGCCATAGGCGAAATAGTCGATATTCTGCTGCCGAAGCTTGATTTTGACCCGTTCCAGCAGGCGCGGCAGGGGCGAGTGCTCAAAATCGTCAAAGCGCAACAGGCTGACTTTCCCCGACGCGATGTGGATTTTGATCAGATCGGCGTGGCGGTAGTCGCCGTACAGCACCGCCGCGCAGCCGACGTAGATGCGCAGCAGTGGCGGGAGCTGTTCGACCAGGCGGGTGTGCAGTTGCAGCGACTTCCCCGGTTCCAGCCAGCCCAGGCCGTGTTCCGCTGCGGTCTGGCAGGCTTGTTCAATGGCAGCGATATTCGCGGTTTCAAACAGCCGCGTCCGGGCGGCGTTCTGCGCGGCAGCGTAATCGCCAAAGAACGTCTTGATGTCGCGTTGCAGTCCCGGCTCCAGATGCGCATAGGGTTTGCGCTGTTCAAATTGCATCAGGGCAAAGTAGACCTCCAAGTCGGCGCTGCGGCTCGCCCGACTCCGCGCCAGATCATCGGGATCGTTGCGGGCTTCGATGAACCGAAAGGCCTTTTTCAGCGATCCGAACCCGGCGTTCAGCGTTTCCAGGTCATCCACTTCGGCAGGTTCAGGCATCCGCCCCAGCATCAGACTCAGCGCCCAAAGCCGGTCAAGAACTTCCTGATAGTCGCCATATTTTTCCGCAGCCTGGTCGCGTCTCAGCGTCGCCGGACGTTCGGCGACTGATGTCGTCGGACGGCGTAGTAAAGTCCGGCGACTGCGGTAGCGTTCCATGAGAAACCGCTGTTCGGCGTCTTGATCCCGGAAAATGTAGAGCACGCCCGGCGCGACCGGAATGGCGACTTCGTCCAGCGCCGCCTCGATGAACGCCTTGATCTCAGCCTGGGTGTAGTACTTCTGGAAGGTGTCGCGCTGGGTGCGGACGCCATCGCGGAAGGGCTGGCCACGCGGGTCGTGCGGATTGGCCAGCATGACCGCGACGACCAGCAACCGTTCCGCCAGCGACCAGGCGCGAATCAGCGCCTCCAGCCGCTCGTCGCGATCTTCGATAACGTTGATGACGAAGCCGAGATTGACCAGATCGGCGGCATGAATCGCTTGATCCGGGGCGTAATACGGATCCCAGCCGTCGGCGTTTAACCCATTATCCCGCAGGCCGCGCACGTCGTCGCCGCGCCCGCAACCGTAGTCGAACAGTGAGAAGCGCCCGTCGAGAAAGCCGTAACGAGCCAGGCTTTGCACCGGGGCGGAGAAGTTGGAGCGCGCCAGGGCGGTGCGGTGCCGGGCGGTTTCCCAACCCGTCGCGGGCAGCGCCAGGTTCGCATCAGTGGTTTCCTCATCCCCACTGTCCACATTCCCCAGCGGAACCAGGCTATGCCCGGCGATGTGATAGCCTTTTTCCCGCACCAGCGCCAGCCACTGCCGTTGATAACCAATGCGGGTCGGCTGATCGAACAGGCCAATGGTCTCCGCTGCTTCAGTGAGCGCGGCATATTCGGCGCGGTGCGGATGGTCGTCCGGCAGTAACAGTTCCTTGCGGTGCAGGATGGGCGGGTTGAGGGAGTCGGCGTAGGTGCGGTAACTGACGGTCTGCTGGTCGAGATTGACCAGCCAGCTTTCCCGTAGCGCCGGGAACGGTTCGTCGAAGAAATCCGGGTAGTTCAGCAGGGCGACGCAGGGGCCGTCAACGTCAATGCGCACCAGGTTATAGCGTTCAGCGCGGGCGATGTCGGCCAGGCGCTCGGCGGCGTTCCACCGTTCGACCCAAACAGGGTTGATCGCCAACCCGGCGTCGATGTGAAAGTAGCTGCGTTGCCCCACCATTTTGCCGGGTGCCGAGTGCGCTTTCATGGCCTCTCAATCCCCCATCGCTCCATCAGTAGCGCCAGAAGCTGACGCTGGTGGGCAGCCGGTAATTGTTCAATACGGCTGATCATTTCGTCCAGGCTCATCTGATCCAAGTGCGCGGTTAATTGCGTGGTGATCGGTTGCAGGATCACCCGTTCCTCGGGACGCAAGGCATCCGGTGGATGGCCTAGCGCTTTCAACAGGTGCTGAGTGTGCTCCTTGTCCAGCACACGGACGTCGGTGATCGTCAGGAAACCCTGTAACCAGGTTCCTACTCGCGCTCGCCGCGCCTGTTCTTCCAGGCGGGAGCGTTGCTGCCGCACGGTCTCCAGTACATGTTCAACCTGCATCCGGTCGGCGCTGGACAGGTAACCCGGCGCGGCCTGCAATTCCTGTTCAAATTCGTGGCACTGTGCGGAATTTAGCGTGTTGAGGGGCTTTAACACGCGCGGTTGCAACCAATCTGTTGAACGTTGTTGCGCCGCGTGGAGGCGTTCATCGGCGAGCGCCTGGAAGATAGTGGCCAAGTCCCAGGTGGGTTCAATGTCTTTTTCAGTCAGCAGGGTGTTCAGTTCCGGCAGTTGCCGTTCAATGTACCCCTGGAGCAGTTCCCGCAACCGCTCGACGCTGACTTCACCGGTTTCCCAGGCGGAAACTGCCGCGAGGAGATGTTCCAGTTGCAGAACCATTTCGCTGATTTCGCCCTGATCCCGGGTGTCAACGAAAATTTCACGCAGGCGCCGGGTCTTGATCAGCGCCTCCTGCACCGCCGCCTGGCAGGTCAATGGCCAGTCATACAGTGTGCTTAGGGTGTCGCGCTGCTGTTTAAGGCGCTCATTCAAGCGTTGCTGGCGCTGTTGGATGGCCTTGACGCGGGCGTTGATTTCGTCGGCACTGAGCGCGCTGGCCGTGGCTCGAACCGCTTCAATCAGTTCATCGCCCCGGGCGATGTCATCCCGCAACTCCCGCACCGGCGTCGATTCCGAGGGATCGGGTTGCCGGGGGTAATCGTCGCTCTCGTCCAGCGTCAGCTTGAACTGTTGCCGTTTCTCGACTTGCAGAATGGCCTGTTGCATCTGCTGTTCAAGCGTGCGCGCCTCGGCAGGCAGTTGGAGGAGATGCAAGCTTTGCACCGCGTTTTCCAGCCGCCGGCGGAAATCGCCGACCTGACCGACATTCTGGCAACTTTGCCGCAGAATCCAGTTCGTAGCACGCGGGGTGACGAATTGATGGACTGCCGCCAGCAGGGTTTCCGCATCGTGCCGATAGCGCTCCGGCCAAACCGCGGTATCCTCCAATTCCCGCAGTCGCTCGGTGAGGCGGAACGCAAGTTTTAGCAAACGCCCGACATCATCCTGACGTTCCGCATTTTCAATACTCCGTTCAATATCATCCAGTTGTGCGCGAGCTTCGTGCAGTTTCGCCGAGGCTTCACCGGTTTGGTCACATAGATACCGGTAGAGTCCGGCCTGGGCTTCCGGCAGTGGATCGACCTTGGTCAAGCGCCGGGCTTCATCCCCGAGGGTGACTTTGCCCTGATAACTTTTCTCGGCATCCCAGCGACTGAGCAGATCCCGCCAACGCTGGGCGCTGTCTTCAGTCAGGAAGCGCACGGTGCTGCTTTCGAGAACGCCTTGGCTCAGAAAATGGCTGCGGGTACTCGGAAACGCCGCGTCGGCCCAATCACTGGCGGCGATCATTTCGCCATCCTGTTCAATCCGGCGGGGCGGGTTAGCGACGCCCAGCAACAGGCCGAGCAGCACTTGGGCGGAAGCGGCGTTCATGCCGTAGGGCGGAGCGATCAGCGCCTGATGCGAAGTCCACAAGGTGCGTTGGGGATCCTCCCGATGGGCGTGCTGGAGCCATTGGTAAACCGCCTTAACTTTGGGTTCCTGCGGTTCGGTCAACTGACCGGAGGGCAGCAGCGCCCGCCAACCCTGCGCCAGTAGCGTATTTACCCGGTTCTGCAACTGCTTCTTCTGCGTCTGCACCCACGCGCCATCGACCTGCCGGGCGATCAGGCTGCGCGTCAACTGGGCGCAATCGGCCGGCCCCCCGCCCGCCGTTGTGGCGAACCCGTCAAAGGGGAAGGGCAGGGCTGCCGGATAGACCTGCGCAAAAATCGCCTCGCCGACCGTTTTCAACCGCCCCTCCGGCGCGGTCGGGAACCCGGCGACCCAGTACAGACGCTCCTTGATCAGCGCCGCCACGCCCTCCTTGAACGCCTGACGACTGCGGTCTATTTCCTCGGGAATGAAGCGGCGAAAGCGCTCGTGATCTTCCGCCGCCAGGGGTTCTTCAAACACATACAGGCGGCTCAGATGCTCGGCCAAGGTTCCCTGTCGATCCGCCAGACCGACAATCCAGACCGGGGCAGTCGCATATCCGGTGCGCTGGAGTTGTTCATCGAGACGGGCGCGAATCCGGGTCTCGATCTGCGCCAGATCATCGTCAGCGTGCAGGTACAGATAAATTAACTGGCCACGGAGGTCTTTGGGCGAAGCGGCTTGTTGCCAGGTCTGAAACGCCCGCTGAATCTCCTTTTCAACCGTTGCCACCTGCGCCAGTTGCGCGGCAAACCCCCACTCGCGGGTGGCGATCTCGCGGCTTTGATAAAAATCGGTATCGAGGTGGCCAAGTTCGCCATCCTTCGCGCCGCGCCGCAGGAACAGGTCGCGCACGGCTTCGGCGGTGAATCCGGTCTGTTTGCGGCGCAGCCATTGTTGGAACTGCCCGCGCGTAGTGGCGTCGGCGATCAGTTCATACTGCCCCAAATCCGCGTTCCACTCCACCGCGCCCAGTTCCTGGCTAAGCGCCTGGAGGGCTTTGTCCAGGGTGGCGCTATCGAGCGCGGCGGCTTCGCCCAGCAATGCATTCATGGCCGGTTGCGACTGCTTGCCGACCCGCATCTTTTCCAGAATGGCGACGCCGGCCAGAGCCAGCCGTTGTGGGTCGTTCAGATGCCCCTGAAACTTCTCCAGCAATCCTTGCAGGGTTTCGGCGACCGTCGCACCGGTTTCGCGTTCTGCGGCGATCATTTCCGGCAACAGACTGCGCAGCGCCAGTTCCGCCGCGCTGACCTGGCGCAGGCGACCGGCAGTAACCGCCTCTTCGTCGCTGATCCGCTCAATCACGTCCTTGATGAAGGTCAGCGCCGAGCGCGATTGCACGATGTCGCGCTGGCGGGTGAGAAACCAGGTTGCCAGGGGATGCAGCGGCCAACAGCCCTGGACGATGACCCGAGCAAAGCGTTCGGGATCGTTCCAGACCGGGAAGCGGTGGAAGCCGGGCAGGCTGTCCTGCATCCGCTGCCAGCTCAACTGACCCTGGCGTTCGGCGTTGGCGGTGCGCCAGACTTCGGCCAGTTGCGGTTCATCCTTGCCGATGATGTGGGCGAAAATAGTTTCCAGATTGGTGGACAGATACCATTTTTCCGCCGCGTCGAACCGGGTGATATAGCGCTGCAGTTGCCGGAGATCGGCGCTGCTGAAGCGCTTGAGATAGGCTTTGAGTTCGTACTGGATGAAGCCGATCAGCCGCACTTTCTGGCTATTATCCTGGACGCCCTGAAAAATTTGCTGCAAGGCGGCGTCCCCGGCCAGATGGGGCTTTTCGGCGGCGTATTCCAGATAGCGCCCGAACTCGTCAAACAGGATTACCACGCTGGAAAACGCACCCTGGGCACCGCAATAGACCTCGCACAGCGTGTTGATCAATTCTTGCGCCGACTCCTGGCCGACGACCGGAATCGGTGAACCGTTAGCTTCGTCATACAGCGCATCGACTTCGGTATAGGTCGCCTCATCCCGGTTTTGCAGGCGTGCGCCAATCTCCGCTGCGGTCAGACCGGGCAGGCGCTGGGCGAAGCGTTCGGCGCGAAAGGCAAAGTTGCGGTCGACGAACTGTTCAGCCGTTTGAAAACGCGGCGACAGGTCACGGATGGCTCCGGCATCGACGCCGTAGCGCTGCAACTGGGCAAACACGGTCTGCACCAGGGCGTTGCCGAGGTGAAAGCCCGCCATGCCATCCAGCGCCAGCACCAGCACCGGGCGGGTCAAGTGCGCGAGGGCGTCCTGAACCGCTTGACCGATGGTGGGATCCGCTTGGGCAATATGGGCGACAATCTCCTGAGCGGTCGCGCCGTGTGGATCAGCCAATAACGGGGCGCAGGTCACGGCGAAATGGGATTTGCCCCCGCCATAACCGGCCACGGCCAGCGCATAGGGATTGCGTTCCCGACCGTGCAGGCCATCGAGAATGGATTGCAGCAGATCGCGCACCAGACTGGCGGTGTCCTTGAGCCGATAGCCGCCTTCAATGCCTTCTTTTTCGGCATCGCTGGCCCCGTGATAGCGCGGGCCGTGAAAGACAAAAGCCCGGGCGGCTTGTTGCGCCTGCGCCTCACGTTCCTGCACCCAGCGCAATTGCACCGCGCCTTCAAAAAACCGTTCCTCATGGAAACGAACCAGGTCGCCGATTTTCATTTTGCATCATCCTTAAAGCCGTTGTTGAGTTTTTTTGAAACACGGGCGCTAAATGCGGCAGTGATGTATTTCCAAAATAATGATAGCCGTACTAAGCACAATGTGCCGGGAAATCCGTCTACAATTCGGGTTTCTGAAAGATATTGGAGAAGTCGATGCCCGAAATGCAGATCACCGGTGATGACGACCGGTCAACGGATTTTGACTCGCCGTGGAAAGAGGCGATTGGGGCGTAT
>JAIFNF010000118.1 GCA_020047885.1 Gammaproteobacteria bacterium
CCGTGAGCGCGTCTTCACCGGGCTGGGCTATCCACTGCGCCCCAGCCTGAAACCCGTGCTACAGAACCTCTACCAGAACCCGATCGAAAAACTGGCCGACTACCTGCACACCGATCTGAGCGCATGGCTGAGCTGAATCGTACCCCACCGCTGGTCATTGGTGGCACAGGTGGCTCCGGCACCCGACTGATTGCGCAACTTTGTCTGAGCGCCGGCTACCATCTCGGTCAACGACTGAACGGCGCACTGGACGCTCTCAACTTCTACGACTTCTACGACCGCTGGCTCACCCCCTACCTCAGCGGCGACCTGGACGTAATGCAGCAACACAACCTGCAGCGTGAGATGTTAGCCCTGGTCGACGAACTCCATACCGAAGTTCCCCCCGAATGCCGCCAGCGCTGGGGCTGGAAAACCCCGCGCAGCGTATTACTTCTGCCCCTGCTCGATCAATGCATTACCGGACTGCGCTTCATCCATGTCATCCGGGATGGACGCGACATGGCCTATTCCAGCAATCAAAACCAATTACGCAAACACGGCTCCGCCCTACTCAGCCCCGCGCAACAAGCCCAGTCTGAACCCCTGCAATCGCTGGCTTTCTGGCAAACCACCAACCTCCGAGCGGCTGAATACGGAACTTCATATATGAGCGAACGGTATCTCTGGTTGCGCTACGAAGATGTCGTCAACAACCGCCCGGCAACCCTGAAGGCGCTCGCGGATTTCCTAGGACTGGAAGCGCAACAACCGGCGCTACTGCACGGTCATGCCCGCCCGGCGCCCACCGTAGGCCGCTGGCGCGAACAACCCGATGAAGAACGCCGCCTACTGAATGCTGCCGGCGAAACCGGCTTGCGGCTCTTTGGCTATCTCTCCGCCTGACGCATGCCCGCCACCGACCGTCCCATCGTCCTAATCCCCGCCCATAACGAAGCCGCCACCGTCCGTAATCTCTGCAAATTCAGCAGCGAAATCCCCATACGCTGGCTCAATGCCGAGATGTTCCCGGCAATAACTCATAAACCGAACCGCATCGCCATACAGATTGGGAATCAAATCATGCAGCGTGTTGAAGTGCTCAGCAATACTGGAATAATCGACTTCATACTCATGCGCCGCCAGATTGCGGGTGGTGCGGTAAAGCTGCCACGCCGCCACCGACTCCAGTACGCCTACCTTTTCGTAAAAAGCCAAAACTTTTAGGAACGTATCGCATGACTCGCCCGCCAGCAACGCCGCATGTCGCATGGCAGCCCCCAAGGTATCCTGCAACTTGGAGAACCGTTCATTGATCGCGGCCAACGACTCAAACCGCTCAACGTCTTTTTTACGTTCAGCCAGATTATCCCCGGTCAGTGGCCAATCCTGCTTTCGGTCGGAGGCCTCCAGAAAGTAGACGCACCGCTGAATCGCTTCCAGCAACCCCGCTAGATGCGCCCGTTCTGCTTGCAGTGCTGAACCGCTCATAAAGACGCCTCCAGTTTAACGGCACGAGACCGGGCAATGCGCTGAAACGGGGTCGGCGCTGCATTCCGCGCCTGTGCGACAATATCCACCGGCAAATTCAGCACCGACTCCAACTCCAGCTTGAGTTGGGCGCGTTCCAGCAGCGTCACCCCACCCCGAGCCTGATCATCGAGGCGGGAGCCAAACAAAAAAACTTCTGCCGTCCCGTCCGCCAGGCGCGATACTGTCCGGGTAATCGTCTGAATCTGATCTAGGCTAAGACGCATCATCGTTTCCTCCCCATGAGTTTCAGACTATCTTAACCCCGGTCACTTCTTGTCACATCATCCCCCATGCCCGCCGCCGACCGTCCCATCGCCCTGATCCCCGCCCATAACGAAGCTGCCACCGTCGGCGATATCGTCGCCCAGGTGCGCACATTGTGGAACTGTCCGGTCGTCGTCATTGACGATTGCAGCACCGACGCCACCGCCCGAATGGCCCGTGCCGCCGGAGCCACCGTCCTGCCGCTGACCATTCAACTCGGAGCCTGGGGGGCGACGCAAACTGGCCTCCGCTACGCCTTGCGCCAAGGCTACCGAACCGCAATCACTCTCGACGCCGACGGTCAACACGCCCCGGAAAACATCGGCGCACTGCTGGAACCACTGACTACCGGTCAGGCGGATGTCAGTATTGGCGCGTTCCCCGAACGGGCCAGTCGCGCCCGGCGTTTCGCCTGGAGTTATTTCCGCTGGCTGACGAATCTGGAACTCGAAGACATCACGTCCGGCTTTCGCGCCTATAATCATGCCGCCATGACCGTGCTGGCCTCCCCAGTGGCCAGTCTGTTGGACTACCAGGACGTCGGCGTCCTGCTGATCCTGCGCCGCCGGGGTCTGCGGACGGTCGAAGTCCCGGTGGCCATGCAACCCCGCGCCATCGGCGCTTCCAAAATCTTCCGCTCCTGGCGCATCGTGGGAAAATACATGTTGCAAACCAGCCTGCTTTGCATCGCCCGGGTCGGCTACCACTACCGGCCGACCGATGAGGATTGACTTACCGTGATCACCTACCAAATCACCTCGATGGCCATGGGTATGATCATCGCCGTCGTGATCCTGTTCCTGGTTCGCCGCGACCATCTGCACGGTCCCTACGCGATCTGGTGGATCGGCGCGGCGCTCACCATCGGCCTCCTGGGCTTCTTCCCCCGCTTGTTCGACTATCTGGCGGTCTATGTTGGCGTCAGCTACCCGCCCATTCTAGGAGTCGTACTGGGCTTTAGTATGCTGCTGGTGAAAATTTTGACCATGGATCTGGAGCGCTCCCGACAAGAACGGCTGATCCGCCGACTGGCGCAACGACTGGCCATGCTGGAAGCGCAAGCCCCGCTCACCTCTGCCCAGGAACCGGGGAGCGAAGCGTCCAGGGGGAAGGAATAAAGCCCATGCGCGTTCTCCATATCGGCAAGTTCTACCCCCCCTTTGCGGGCGGCATCGAAAACTTCCTCGCCGACCTGCTACCCGCTCTGCACCACCAGGGCGTGACCACCGCTGCGCTGGTGCATGATTCGCCCTCACCTCTAACCGCTCTCCCACCAGTGGACGAGGGGAGCGCCGAGTTGCCCATCATTTACCGTGCGCCCTGCTACGGGCGATTGCTGTACGCGCCGATCAGCCCGACCTTTCCGTTCTGGCTCCACCGCGCTATCCGTGAATTCCAGCCGAACCTGCTGCACTTGCACCTGCCCAACACCTCGGCGTTCTGGGCGCTGCTGGTTCCCGCCGCCCGCCGGTTGCCTTGGGTCATTCACTGGCATGCCGATGTCGTCGCGTCCGCTATCGACCGGCGGTTGGCGCTGGCCTATCGACTGTACCGACCCTTTGAACAGCGCCTGCTCGCCGCCAGTCAGGCGATTATCGCCACCTCGCCGCCCTATCTCGATGCTAGCACCGCCCTCGCCCCCTGGCGCGACCGCTGCCGCATCATTCCCCTTGGCCTCGACCCGGCCCGCATTCCCGAACCGGATTCCGCCGCGCAACAACGGGCGGAAACGTTGTGGGGAAAGACCGGCTTCCGCATTCTGGCGATTGGCCGCCTGACCTACTACAAGGGGCATGACGTGCTCATTCAAGCCGCTGTCCACCTGCCCGACAGCCGCATTCTCATCGTGGGAACCGGCGAACATCGCCAACGGCTCGACACGCTGATTGCCGCCCGGCAACTCCAAGACCGGGTGCGCCTGCCCGGCTTCCAGCCCGAAGCCGATCTGACCGCGCTGCTGGCCCGTTGCGACGTACTCTGCTTGCCTTCGTTGGAACGCACCGAAGCCTTTGGTCTGGTGCTGCTGGAAGCGATGCGGTTCGGCAAGCCCGTGGTCGTCAGCGACATTCCCGGCTCCGGTCCCGGTTGGGTCGTCAACCAGGCCGGCCACGGGTTGCGTGTCCCTGTCGGCGATCCTGATGCGCTCGCCAGGGCGTTGCGAACCTTGCAACACGACCCGATGCAACGCAGTGCGCTCGGTCAGGCAGGCATCACCGCGCTCCGCGAACTGTTTGGTATCGAACCGGTCGCCGCAGCCATCACCGATGTTTATCACCAGTTGACACCTGTTGGAAACTTATCGAGAATTCCGTAAGAATCATGGACTGGAGAAGCTGATGACTGTCGAAGAACTGAAAACCCGGCTACATTCTGAATTGCCTGAACTGCTCAAGCAGGATCAAAGCTTTCGGCAATGGCTGGAACAACTGATCCGGCAAACCGCCGTCTCCCACGAAACCTTCGACGCCCGCTTCGAACGAATGATGCAGGAATTGGCCGCCGATCGTGTGGAGCGTCGCCGTGAATGGGAGGCCTGGAGCGCCAAATTCGACGCTCATGTCGAGGAGGAAAACCGTAAGTGGGAGGCCTGGAGCGCGAAATTCGACGCCCACGCCGAAGAGCAAAATCGCAAGTGGCAGGAGCAAAATAACAAGTGGCAGGAGCAAAACAACAAGTGGCAGGAGCAAAACAACACGAATAAAAAGTTACTGGACGAGATCACTCTGTCCCGCTCTCGCCAGGAGCAAGGCATCGGTGCCATTGGCTCCCGCTGGGGTCTCGCCTCCGAACACAGTTTCCGCAACGCCCTCAAGGGCATTCTGGAAAAAAGCTTCGGTGTTGAAGTGCTGAACATCAACGAATTTGACGATGAAGGTCTGGTGTTTGGCCGACCGGATCAGGTCGAAATCGACATCATCATCAAGAATGGCGATGTGATCCTTTGCGAACTCAAATCGTCGATGTCCAAATCCGACATGTACACTTTCGACCGCAAGGTTCAATACTACGAACGGCGTCATCAGCGCCCGGTTCAGCGCAAACTGGTGATCTCGCCGATGGTGCATCCCAGCGCCCGCCCGGTTGCGGAACACCTGGGCATCGAGGTGTTCAGCTACATCGAAGACGCCACCGGGTTCTGACGCACGCTCACCGTCAATGCCCAGAACAGCAGCGCGGGCGCGAAATGCAGAAACACCCGGTTAATGCTGGTGTACTGTCTGGCCCAATGATGGGCGTCGGTGAAAAAGAACAGCACAAACAACACCAGCAGGCCGGAAGCCGTTACCATCATCCCCGCCAGTCGCCACGGTTCCGCAGCAGTTCGCGGCAATCCCCAGAACAGCGCGATCAGCAAGAGATAGCCGAACAGATGCCAGTTGCCCAGCAGGAATAAATTACGCGCAACCGGTCCCCAGATGTCGTGGTAGTGCCACTCGAACCGTCCTAACCCCGGCAACTGCATCACCTCGGGCGTCAACCCAATGTCCCCCCAACCGGCTACGGTGAACACGATGCCGCCGGACACCCACCACAGCCCCACTGTCAGCAACACACCGCCTCCCAGCCACGGCCAGTAACGGCGCGGCGTCCAGACTACCGTCGCGGCGGGAATCAGCAACAGCGCCCAAATCAACCCTTCCCGCTTCAACCACGGACAGGCCAGCGCCAGTAGTACAGCGAGTACCCCCTGCCAGCGGTCGCCAGTTCGCGCCCATTGCAGCAGGGCACAAACCGCCAGACCAAACACCGCAGCCAGCCACAAATCCGCATAACCGGCCAGAGCGACGTGGGTATCCAACATCGGCAGCGATAACAACAGCCCGACAAAGATCAACGCGGTCAGCGACGTAGCTCCCCAAAGTCGCGCCTGCCCGTAGAAGCCTAGAGCCAGCGCAATCGCCGCGCCAAGCCAAGGTAAATGGGCAATGGATTCATTCCAGCCGCCGAACGCCAGCGTTGGCCATAGCGCCAGCAACGACACCGCATCGGGATACTGCCAAGCGTGGAGGGTATAGACCAAACCACGGGTGTCCCCAAACCACTGTTCGGGACGGACAAATGGCACCCATTGTTGCAATTCCGACCAGACTCGCGCCCGCACCCCCCAAGTCGTCCAGGCATCCCAGGGATACAGCGGCCGCAGCCAAACTTCCTGCGCGAGCAGAAATAACCGCCAACTCAGCCAGGCTAGAAGCAGGATAAACAGGCCGCGTTCGAACCACCCCGGCGCTACGCGCCACCCTTCCTTATCCAAGGAGGGGAACATGAATCCGCCTCGCTGCCATGCCAGCCCGCCGCCCGCCAATCCCAGGATCGCCAACGTCAGTGTCGGTACTATCCAGTCCAGCGGCCAGTCCAGGACTGCTTGAATGCGCAATAGCAGAATGGCCGCCAATAGTCCCAGGAAGTAGCCATAACCCAGCGCCAGTGGCCAACTCCCCACTGGCGTATTCCGCCACAGTGCCCGCACGCAGAGCGTTCCCGCCAGCCAGGGAATGCCCAGCGCCAGCCCGACTTGTAATTCCTCCATGTTAACCTCCGGGTTCACGCACGTGGAGCAGGGTTCCCGCCGGAACCGTATACTGTGCTTCCGCTGACAACTGGCCTTGACCCCAGTCCAGCGTCTGCCGCTCAGGGACATAACGCACCCCCGGCAGTGGTGCCAGCAACAATACATAATCCCCCGGTCGTGCCTGGCTTAACTCTGATGGAACGCCAACATAGCTATTGTGTGGCAACAGATGATAGTGGGCGCGACCGGCCGCGAACCCAATACGATCTTCTGCGATGATCCACAATCGCACCGGTCGTTCCGGCAAACGCTGACGCACCTCCAGCAGAAACCGGTATAAATCGCCATCCAGATCCGCCAGCCGCCGTTCCGTTTCATCCTTGCCGGCGAAACGCCCCAGGGTCTGCTCCGCCCGCCCGGCCAACTCCCATTGCCAGCGCATATCCAGCAACAACCAACCCAGCAGGAACAACGCAACAAAAGGTTTTCTCTGCAACCGTCGGCCGGCCGAGAGGATCCAAACAGCATACAACCCAGCGCTGAAACCGACCCAGATCGCGGCCAGCAGGGTCAACGATCCGAGGGGCCGCGACGTGGCACCAGCGGCGAAGTTAATGGATCCCTGACTCCAGTCCTCGCGCGTCGTCCATTCCTCCCATAACCGATTCCACCATTCACCTGTGGTCAACCGCGCCGGACGCAGTTTCAGCTCGTTCACGGTGACGGGCGCTGGATACGGACCGGGGATGAACACGCCTATTGTCAGAACCGCGCCTTGCCACTCCGGCTCAGTACGCAGCGGCGCTTGACCGGCGCTGGCCACGGTGGCTTGTGCAGCCTGCCGCACCTGTCCATCCACCGTTCGCCAAAGCAGTTGCAGCGGATGGCGACCGTCCAAGCCGACTATCTTCCAGGCCAGTTTGCTATACACGCCAGCATTGATTCGGCGAGAGGGCATCCACAGCACGATGCCCTGGGAACCGATGGACGGGATTTCCAGTCCGGCAGGCGTCAGCGTTCCCTGACCGCCCATGATGTGCATATCCGCCCCACTCCAGCGCAATGGGATATTGGCTTCACTCTGACCACCCATGCGGTAATACAGCAAAACCGCCAACACCATCAGCGCCGCGCCTAGCGCCAGTGCGGTCAACCACGGCAACCATGACGTGCAACCCACTGAATCATATTTTTCCTGGATCACGGCTCTTGGCATCCTTTGATAACTCCGGTAATGCCCGCTCAAAATCCCACACCGGTCGATAGCCGAGTTCATCGCCAATTCGGCGGGAATCATAGCAAGCCCACCCTAACAACTTATCCAGCGCGGTCTGCGCCGGGCGGTCACAACGCCCCAGCCCGCTGACGCTATCGACCAATCTCGCCACCCCCCACAACACCGTGGCCGGAATCGCCCAGTTCGGTGCCGGTCGACCCAGCGCCTGGCGAATGAATCGATACAGTTCGCCCCCTGAATAGGCGCGGCCATCGGTCACGAAATAAGTCTGACCGGCAGCGACCGGCTGTGCAGCGGCCAATAACAGCGCCTGAACCACGTCATCAACATGGACTAGTGAACGCTGATTACCAGTTTCCGGCAACGGCGGCAACCAGCCCCGGCGCACCGCTTCAATCAATCGCACTAAATTCGCCTTCATGCCTGGACCGTAAACCAGCGCCGGACGCAGATTAACCACCTGCATTCCCGACTCACGCCCCACCGTCAACACCCGTTCCTCGGCGGCATGTTTTGCCTGCCCATAAGGCGTTTCCGGCCATGCCTCCCACTTTTCATCCACACAACGGGAACCGGGATCGCCCACGGCTTTAACGCTGCTTAAAAAGACGAACCGTTGGACACCCTCCGCCTGCGCTGCCGCGAGTAGATGAAAAGTTCCCTCGGTATTCACCGCCCAATGCCGGGCGGCGAAGTCTGGAGTATGCCGGGCATCGGCATGGGCAAACCCCGCCAGATGAAACACCGTGTCCATCCCGGCACAGGCGGGCGCCAGACTGGCCGGGTCGGTCAAATCGCCCGTCACCACCTCCGCACCCCGCACCCTGCACCCCGCACCCCGCACCAGCATCCGTACCTGCGCCCCCTGTTCCCCGAGCGCAGCCACCAAGCGGCAGCCAATAAAGCCGGTTCCGCCGGTCACCAGCACCGGTCGGTTCTGGAAAAATTCGCCCGTTACCACCCGCGCCACCCGTGCTGATGAAAGAAACGCACTGCTGACCGCAGGAACAGGCCAATATGCCGCCAGCCCTTGCGAGCCGCATGGCCGCCGAGATGAACGATGCGCACCTGTGGGACATAGGCCAGTCGCGTCACCGCCGCCAAACGCAGACTCAGGTCGAAATCTTCGAAATAGAGAAAATAGTTGGGGTTAAACCCCCCCACCTGTTCCAGCACCGCCCGCCGGCAGAGCATAAAGCAACCGCTGGTAATCGGCGGGTCCCGGAATACCATGTCGCTAATTTGATCACGCAACTCGTAATGATGCAGGCGGCGCTGCAACCTGCGTCGTAGACCCGGCGGGGCGAAACCACGCAGCGCCAAATCCAGCACGGTCGGATA
>JAIFNF010000299.1 GCA_020047885.1 Gammaproteobacteria bacterium
CCGACCCTCACCAACCCGGAACGCCCGACCCTTACCAGCCCGGAACACTCCACGCCCATCCACCCGGAACACTCCACGCCCATCCACCCGGAACACTCCACGCCCATCCACCCGGCTTTCCTGACTGGACAAGAGCGCGTGTTACCCATGCCCACCGGACCGGAATCGGGCGTCAAGGTGGAAAAGCCAGCGGTCGCGGTCGCTGATGCAACCTCGCCAACCCCGCCATCATCACCCGAACCGACGATATCCCCGCCAGCTCCAGCAACGATTGCCGGTTTTCAAAGTGAATTGAAATCCAGCGCCGACCCGTCGCTAAAAACCCTTGCTACTCCGGCGAATGAACGTGGCGGGGTGGGACTCTCCACAGCCTCGATGACGCCAGGTGCAGAGCAACCGGTACAACCGGCGGTTATCGTCCCGAAAGAGGCGACTCAACCCGAACCTGCCGCCAGCGTCGACTCAAAACCCGAAACTCCCACTGGCGACCGCATTCTGCAAGGTCTGCTCGGTCAACCGACGCAGCCCACCGCGCCGTCTTTCCTGGACCAACCCACTTCACCGGTTTCCAGCGGCGACCGGATTAACCAGATTGATCAGCTTGCCGATCAACTGGCGCAACGGATCCTGGTGTCCGACCGCTCACATACCACCGATTCCGAGGTGCGGATTCAACTGCGCGACACGGTATTGCAAGGTGCTGAAATCACCATTCGGCGCGATCAGGGGCAACTGGTCGTCAGCTTTAATGTGACAGACATATACACGGCTCAGCAGTTATCGCCACGCACTAACGACCTGCAACAAGCGCTATCGACCAAGCTGGATACCCCGGTACGCATTGAAGTCAATGTATCGTCCCAAGATACCGGGGGTCAGGGCAGTCCAGGCGATGGGCGGTCACGCAATCGCCGTGACCCGAACGAAGAGTGGGGTATGGAACCGTGAAATTCACTGTGATAGTGCACTATGCCTGACATTCGCCCTGCCCAATTCCCGCGCACCCCGCGCTCGCAGGTTCGGCTCTACAACCTGACGGCAACCCGCCGCCCGGCATTGACCTTCAATATGGCGGGCGAATCCATCACGCTGCGGCTGGGTCCGGCAACTGACCCGATGCCCGGCAATCCCATGGCGCTCACGACCGGTTCCGGCAACGCCTGGCTGACGTTAAAGCCGCCGCTGTTCGATCAATGGCTGCAACCCTGGATCGGTAACGAAACGCTGTCCCGCCTGCCGCCCGCGCTGCGCAATGCCGCCCGTCATGCCGCCTTAGACCCGTTATTGACAGCGCTGAATATAACCACCGGCCTGGCCTTTGATCTGACCGGATCGTCGGCGCCGCTCCCGGAATCCCCGGCTCAACTGGGGTTATGGCTGATGGAAGCTGATACCGTTGCCGACGATGTCAGTGCGGTACTGTACCTGGATGAGGCCACGGCAGCGGCGCTGACTGCTCATCTGGAACGCTTGCCAGTTGCGGTGGTTACCGAGGAACCCTGGCCGACCCTGCCGGTTAGCGTGACGCCGTGGATCGGCCAAACCGGTTTAACTCCCCAGGAGCTGCGAAGCCTTGAGATTGGCGATGTCCTGCTGCTCCCGCCATCCGCTCCTGGCACCCCACTGGAATTGATACTGCGTCAATCGGGCCGACCCCTGGCGGTCGCCCGCCTGCATCACCGTCAACTACTCATCGACCGTCTGGTGCCCACTACCATGTCTGAACCGTCCTAAGCTGCTGTTAGACATCAGACAGGAACTCTCGAAATAAATCACCATGGGTGGCGCAGTGGGAAATAATTTCAAGAATGATGATAGTTTCCTGAGAAAACTCGCTGTCGGTGCCGCGGGTACGAATGCAACGATCAACCGGCTGAAAGCGATGGGATTTAATCCTATAGAACTTGAGCGTGGTTCCACAGGCTTCAAAATCTGGAAAAAGATCAAGATCAAGCGGATACGGATTCCCGACATTCTGTGTTTGAATACAGGCATACGGTTCGAGTCCCGTGGCAAAACAAAGCTTGAAATATCAATGTCGCATTCCCTCAATGACCCGAAGCGGGCCTGGGACGCAGGTCTGCGTGACGATGACCTTGTTTCAATCATTGTCTTCGCGCAAAACGACAATTTTCCGGTAGACCTTAAACAAATCTCACCTGTTCACTTTGTCAGTGTTAGGGAAATGCGGAAGACATTCGCTGCAGGACAAGTATCTATCACTCAGCCGAAAGGAGTTGAGGAAGGTTCCGAAATTCGGGTGCTATGGACATGTGCTGCCGCGAATCAGCGGTCATCTGTTCAAACAGTGGAACCTGGAAAAATCAGCCTGACCCCTATTTCAGGGGCGCGGCGACAATCCATCCAGTTGAGCCGGAGCAAAGGCAAGATCACCTTGCTGCCACAGGTCAAAGCGGGTGAGACGGTTGAGGCAAACCAGATAGTCGCCGCAGTCGTTCCGGTCAACATCGCGCTACAGTGCCCCGCGTCAGTCAGCGAAGCCTATTTCGTCGAAAAGCTCGCAAGCGTCAACCTGAGCGAACGATACGCTGCCGCCAAAGCATTGCGGCATAGAGGCTACACAACTGCCAAATCGGTACTTGAATCAAGAATGACCGATGCCGAAGAAGATATTTACGTCCAGCTTGAGGCTGCGGCTGCTTTAGCGGCATATGACGATCCGCACGGATGGGAATTCATTGAGAACAAGCTGCGCAATCCGGCCATGATAGTTCCTCTTGAAACACAGCTTGAAACGGTCATCGTTGCATCGGAGATACCCAAGATCCGCAGTGAACAGCTACTCATCCAAGTCTTGCGGGACCCGCAACGTGACGATGAACTGCGTGCTGGAGCAGCATGGGCACTGGGCCAATTTGCCACCGCCACTTCTGCGACTGCACTTGTTGATATATTCAACTCAAGCCGTTTGGAAATTAAGGTTGAAGCACGCGCACTTCTACGGATTGCTGAGCCACAAGTTCCTCACCTAATTGATCTCCTGAAAAATGGCGACCCGACCCATCGCGACGGTCTATCATGGGTGCTTGCTCGAACCGGCAAATTCGACCCATCAGAGATAATCGTCGGAGCTGATGAGAACCTTAGAAGATGGACGAGCTACATGATTGGCTATGGTCGGGAAAAGTTCGTTCAGGACGATATTGAAGCCCTCTGTAAGGCAGATCCGGAAGTCTATTTCGCCGGGAGTATGTTGTGGCAAATCGTGGCGAGCTGGATCAACGACCTAAGGGAATACTAATGCAAAGTAAACCGCTTTACCACACGGCCAAAGGTCAAGCCTATGTCGGCGATTCGCTTGAGCTTCTTTCTGAATTATCTGACGCCAGCATCGATCTGGTCATGACATCGCCGCCGTTTGCACTTCGGCGCCAAAAGACTTATGGCAATGTTGATGAAACGGAGTATGTGCAGTGGATTAAACCATTCGGTCAAGAAGTCTTCCGAGTTCTCAAGGAAAGCGGGAGCTTCGTTCTCGATTTAGGGGGAGCATATCGCTCTGGAATACCCTCCCGTTCGCTGTATAATTTCCGTGTACTCTTGGCTTTTTGCGATGAGATCGGGTTTCACCTGGCGGAAGATTTCTACTGGTTCAATCCGGCGAAATTGCCGTCGCCCATTGAATGGGTAAACAAACGAAAAATTCGAGCGAAGGATGCTGTCAACACGGTGTGGTGGTTTAGCAAGACCGACTTTCCAAAAGCCGATGTTCGGCGAGTACTAGCCCCGTACTCGGATCGGATGAAGAAGTTGATCGAGGATCCAGAGAGTTTCTACACGCCGAAAAAACGACCCTCAGGCCATGACATTAGTGCTCGGTTCGGCAAGGACAATGGCGGAGCAATTCCTTCCAACCTTCTTTCTATATCGAATACCGACAGCAATTCAAGCTATCTCCGGCTCTGCAATGAATTCGGACTTGAACGCCATCCAGCTCGATTTCCTTCCGAACTTCCTGCGTTTTTTATCAAGATGATGACTGATGAAAATGATGTTGTTCTTGACATTTTTGGTGGGTCAAACACGACCGGATTTACCGCAGAGGCTCTAAATCGCAAGTGGCTGACTTTCGAGATGAATCACGAATATCTCGCTGCCTCGGCATTTCGCTTCCTTGAGGGATATAGCACTGACTCCGTGAAGCGTGTATTAGGCGAGTTAAGCGGTAGTCACGCCAATCTCTTTATTGGTGAGACAATCTGTGTATTGGAGCCAGCCAAGACAACAAAGTCAAAGTCAAAGGATAAGAATCGTGGGTTGGATTGTCCTCTTTTTGGCAACATAATATCCAATCAACCGGCCCAGATGTGGCTGACACCCGACCCTGCTACGCAGAGCAGTTGAAGCGGGCTGTTTGAGCAGTATGCCCACTTGGATTTCGCGGACGCCAAGCCGGTATCCGCTATCCCTGCCCTCGCCCGACTACAAGCTGAACAGAGCAGTCAATCGCGGATTACGATCCGGGAGGATAATGCGACGAAGCCCGTAGTAGGAAAACTGCCCTAAGCGAAAGTCCTACAACTACTCATCTACCGTCTGGTACTTAATGCCATGTCTGAACCCTCCCAAGCTCCCGATCCTGCCCATGCGCCCCTTAATCCCGACACCCTGGACATTCGCCTGGATTTTGATTTAGGTCATTTAACCCTGCCCCTCCGGGAACTGCGCACGATCCAGCCGGGCTACAGCTTTGAACTGGATCGGCCTGATCCCCAATCGGTGCGGATCGTCGCCGGTTCCCAGGTCATTGGTTACGGGGAACTGGTGCACATTGACGACCGCCTCGGGGTGCGCGTGACCTCCCTGATTCAGTCGCCTGAGTGATGCTGAATGAGCGCCTTTCCTGATCCGTCACTCCTCATCCTGACGATGGTTCTGTTGGGACTGGTCCCATTTATTGCCGTCATCGCCACTTCTTTCGTCAAGATTGTGGTGGTATTGCAACTGATACGGAACGCTTTGGGTATTCAGCAAATCCCGCCCACCATGACCCTGCACGGACTGGCGATCATTCTCACCCTGTACATCATGGCCCCGGTCGGCATCCAGGCTTTTGATCAACTCGCCGGGCAGGATTTAAAAGGCATGGAGACCACCGAACTGGTACAGGTATTGAGCAAAGCCGCGGAACCGTTTCGGCAATTTCTGGATCGGTATGCGGCTGCTCGCCATCAGGAGTTTTTTCTGGAAACCGCCAAGCGGTTATGGCCGCCTAAAGTGACCGAAAATATCGACGAAACCCATTTCCTTATTCTGATTCCGGCATTTACCGTAAGCGAGTTAACCAGTGCGTTTGAGGTCGGTTTTCTTCTCTACCTGCCCTTTGTCGCCATCGACCTGATTATTTCCAATATCCTGCTCGCCATGGGTATGATGATGGTGTCGCCAATGACGATTTCATTACCCTTTAAACTGCTCCTGTTTGTCATGCTGGATGGTTGGACGCGGCTCATTCAGGGTTTGGTGCTCACTTACTACCAATAGGCTCGTCCGATGCATGATATTCACGTCATTGACTTTGCCGCCAGGTGTTTACTGCTCGTATTCTATTTATCGCTGCCGCCGATTATCGCCGCTTCCCTGGTCGGTACGCTGGTCAGCCTGTTTCAGGCGCTGACCCAGATTCAGGAGCAAACACTGTCGTTCGCCATTAAACTGTTCGCTGTAGTCGTGACCATCTTCCTGACGGCGCGCTGGCAAGGCGGCGAACTGTTCAACTACGCTCTGGACATTTTCAACCACATTCCCGCACTGGCCCGATGAATGATATGACGGAATGGCAGCAGACCCTGATCGCCCTGGTGTTCAGCCTGCCGCGCATGATTGGAGCCTTCATCCTCCTGCCGGTGTTCAGTCGCCAGTCGCTGCCGGGAATGACGCGTAACGGCGTCGTCGTCAGCCTCGCCTTGATGGCGCTGCCGATGGTCATGGTGGATGCGCCCACCACTCTGCCGCACTGGGCAGAAGCCTTGGGTATCGCCATAAAGGAAGTGGTGATCGGCCTGCTGATCGGCTATGGCGCCGCGATCCCGTTTTGGGTCATTGACTCAACCGGGTTTTTCGTGGACAACCAGCGCGGTACGACCATGGCCAGTTCCATTGACCCGATGACCGGCGCGCAGACCGCGCCCATGAGTATTCTGTTGACTCAGGCGCTGGTGGTGATTTTCTTTGTCGGCGGGGGATTGCTGATGTTTCTGGGCGCACTGTATGAGAGCTATCGGTTATGGCCGGTCTTCTCATTTTTCCCGCACTTGAACATTGAGGCCATACCGTATCTGCTCGGTATGCTGGATCGAGTTATGGGCCTCACCGTATTGCTGGCGGCACCAGTGATTATCGCCATGTTTCTGACTGAATTCGCTATGGGGCTGATCAGTCACTCCACCCCGCAAATGAATGTTTTTTCTTTGGCCATGCCCATTAAAAGCGCGGTCGGTATCATGATCCTGATCTTGTATGCGGCGTTGCTCTTCAATTTCCTCGGAAAGGAATTGTTAAGCATTGCCACCCATTTCACTGTACTGGGCTATTTGCTGCAATGAGCGAGAAAACTGAACAACCGACTCCGAAAAAACTGCGCGACGCCCGCAATAAAGGGCAAGTCGCGTCCAGTAAGGATTTAGTCTCCGGCGCAATCATGATTACCCTGTTCTCTTTCCTCTGGATCAGCTCGGATTTTTATTATAACCAGTTCAAAGAACTGATTCTGTTGCCTACGCTCTTCATCGGTCCCGGATTTGACTTTGGCTACAGCCTCCAGGAAGTCTTGAACGGCACCCTCCTCATTATGATTAAAATGATTGTGCCGCCGCTGGGACTGGTGGTGATCGTCGCTATTGCCGGGCACATGTTTCAATTCGGCCTGCTACTGGCGTTCGAGTCACTAAAACCTGATTTGAACAAGATGAACCCCATCGAAGGCATTAAAAAAATCTTTGCCATGAAGAACCTGATCGAGTTACTCAAATCGATCCTGAAAATTGCCTTTTTAACCATCCTGTTGTACTACGTCATCCGCAATAATCTGGCCGATTTGTTAAAAACGCCTGGATGTGGACTCCATTGCGTCCCCCTGGTGTTAGGCGCAGTGATGAAAGATCTGGTGGTCAATACGATCTTTGCCCTAGTCATCATTTCCGGAGCAGATTACGCGTTTCAGAAATTCCAGTTTATTAAACAACTGAAAATGTCCAAGGACGAGATCAAGCAGGAATACAAGGAAATGGAAGGCGATCCGCACATCAAGAGCAAACGTAAGCATCTGCATCAGGAAATGCTCTCGCAAAACATGACCAACAGCGTGAAAAAATC
>JAIFNF010000298.1 GCA_020047885.1 Gammaproteobacteria bacterium
AACCGCTCCTGGCCCCGTTCCCGAATGGTCGCTGTCAACTTGCTGACCCCACCGGCCTGGCGGGAAGGCGTGGTGCGATGATCAATAAAATGGAAGGGCGTATCGGGCTGCAAATAGTCGGTTTCAAACGCAGCCCACAGGTCAGCCGACGTTAATTCCTTACCGGTCGCGTCGGCGATGGTCTGCACAATCCGGCTGAACTCGATCTGCAACCGGCGCGGCAACCGCAAGCCATGATCCTTTTCCAACAGATAGGCAATGCCCCCCTTGCCGGACTGGCTGTTGACCCGAATCACCGCTTCATAGGTGCGGCCCACATCTTCCGGGTCAATCGGCAAATAAGGCACGTCCCAAACGGAGAAGGCGGTGAACACCAGTTCGCCGGCATAGGGATGACGCGGATGTACCGGTAACTGATTGCAGTATTCTGCCGCCCGCACCACCGCGTTAATGTCGGACAAATCCAGACCGGGGTCGATGCCCTGGGTAAACAAATTCAGCGCCAGGGTCACGATATCCACATTACCGGTGCGTTCGCCATTGCCGAACAACGTTCCCTCCACCCGATCCGCACCGGCCAAGAGCGCCAATTCCGCCGCTGCCACCGCCGTCCCCCGGTCATTGTGTGGATGGACGCTGATCAGCACCGCATCACGGCGGCTGAGATGACGGCAGAACCACTCAATCTGATCGGCGTGAACATTCGGCGTCGCCATTTCTACGGTCGCTGGCAGGTTGAGAATCGCCCGATGCGCCGGCGTCGGTTGCCAGACATCGACCACGGCCTCGCACACTTCCAGGGCGAAATCGAGTTCGGTCGCGCTAAAGCTTTCCGGGGAATATTCAAATGTCCAGTCCGTATCTGGATAGTCAGCCGCGATCTCCCGCATCAACCGGGCACCGGCGACCGCAATCTCCACAATACCGGCCTTATCCAGTCCGAACACCACTTCGCGCTGAATCGGCGACGTGGAGTTGTAGAGATGCACCACCGCCTTTTTCACTCCACGCACCGCTTCAAAACTGCGGCGAATCAGTGGTTCGCGAGACTGTGTGAGCACCTGGATGCTGACCTCGTCGGGGATCAGTCGCTGATCGACCAGATAACGGACGAAATCAAAATCGGTCTGCGACGCGGCGGGAAAGCCGACCTCGATCTCCCGGAAGCCGAGTTGCACCAAGGTCTCAAACATCCGGCGCTTGCGGTCGGTACCCATCGGTTCAATCAGCGCCTGATTGCCATCGCGCAGATCCACGCTGCACCAGTGCGGAGCCTGGGTGAGTACCCGCGTCGGCCATTGCCGATTAGGCAATGTAATAGGCGGGAAGGGACGGTATTTACGAGCGGCGTCAACGTGCATCAGCAATTCCTCTTTTGAAGGATAACGAAAGGGAGGATGTTCCAAAAAAACCAGCGCGGCGAGATACGGCCGCCAGGTCGCCGCTAGACCCGACGACCGCTGCCTAGTCGCAGCCACTCCAGGGAGAGAAGAGCAGCGAAAACCGGGGGAAGGGTGATGCGGGCTCGATCAGGGTCAGACATGGGGGGCAATCCTCGACAGCGGTTTGGATGATTAACGGCGACAACCAGCCCCGGCGCTCCACTCAGGAGGCCGGGCAGCTCAGTCGCCGTTCAAACCGTTCGGGGGATTGCATGGTTTTCATGGCAGACAAATTAACCCGGACGGCAATTCCGGGTCAAGCCAGGAAAGCGCGCTTGGGCGATAATAGGGTTTTTCACCGCCACGAGGAAACCGGCATGTCTGACCAACCGCATACTCTTCACCCCCTCAAAGTCTGGGATTTGCCAACCCGACTGTTTCACTGGACGCTGGTGATCCTGATGATCGTCCAGTGGTGGACTGCCGAGCAGAGCAGCACCATGGATTGGCATCTCTGGGGGGGCTACGCCGTGCTGACGCTGGTGCTGTTTCGGCTGATCTGGGGCTTCACCGGCAGCGAAACCGCCCGCTTCGCCGACTTTATCCGGGGTCCTGGCGCAGCACTGGATTATCTGAAAGCCTTACTGCGTGGCGAAACACCCCACTATCTCGGCCATAATCCCATGGGTGCCTGGTCGATTGTCGCGCTACTGACCCTGCTGCTGATTCAGGCCATCACTGGCCTGTTCGCCAACGACGATATTCTGATTGAAGGGCCGCTGTACGGCTGGGTATCGAAAGCCACCAGCGACTGGCTGACCACCGTTCATAAGCTCAATTTCAACCTGCTGCTGGCGATGATCGCCGTTCACCTGGGGGCGGTATTCTTTTATCTGCTGGTCAAGCGGGAAAATCTGATCCACCCGATGCTGAGCGGCAACAAGCGGGTTCCACCAGAGTTGGCCGGTCAAGCACCGCGCATCGTCAGTGCATGGTGGGGTCTGGCAGCACTGGTCATAGCAATTGGATGCGTTTGGCTGCTGGTACGTTAAGAAATGCAAAAGGCCATGCTCGTGCATGGCCTTTCGAACTTAGCCTATTACCCGCGTTGCTTAATCTTTCCTGAATTCCTTATGGCAGGCCTTGCAGGTTTCAGCGGTCTTGCCAAACTGCGCCTTGATCGCCGCTTCGTCCCCGGCCTTGGCGACTTCAGCCAGCTTGGCGGATTCCTGCTGGAAATTCTTCATGGCCGTCCCGAACTTGTCCCAGTTCGTCCAGATTTCCGCCTTAGCCTCAGTATCCTCCACGGCATCTGGCCCCGATCCTTTCGAAAAACTCTCCAGCGCTGCCTTGCTCATCAGATCGACATACTGAGCGTGGCGGGCGACCGCGGTAGCGTCAAACGGAACTTCACCCTTGACCATCGCGCCTATCGGCTTGAAGTTCCAGCCAATGATGTTAAATACCGACTGTCGGTAATCCACTACGTCTTCCGGTTTGGGGCCAGCGGCGTGGGTTGCCGTCAGCAAACACATGGCCAACATACCGCCCATTAAACTGATTCCAAAAGATTTCTTGCTCATAACTGTCTACCCTCTAATGAATGTTCGATCACTCTAGCACGGGTCATCATGCCAAAGCGTTGACATTTTGCAAGAGCCAACTGAACCCGGACTGAAACCCATGGCGCGTAGGGCTTTAAGCAGGATACTAACCCATACCTCCAGAGCGAACAGTCCGCCAGTCGCGCTGTGGGACAACCTTAATTTCACCATGGATCATGACGGCAATGGGCTATAGTTGGACATATTCAGCAAAATTTCAGACAGTGTATGCCAAATTCCATCCGCAATACTAAGGCAAAGGAGGATCGTCATGACTGATCAAGAATACGAATCCTTGCCCAACCCAGCAGGGACTATCGAACCGGAACCGCGCGAGCGCCGCAATTTTCTGCTGAGTTTGGGCAAATGGTCAAAAGCCGTCATTGGCGGCGTCGTGCTGGGCGGATTGTTCGTCCCGGGGCGTGACGCTAATGCTCAGGGTTTGGGCTGGGCCAACAGTAATAATGGGGATAGAACCTGGGTGAATCTCGGGGGGGGATGGGGTTGGGGACCGGATTGGTACAATGGCGGCTGGAACAATCGGCCCTGGCACAATGGTGGCTGGAACAATCGACCCTGGTACAACCGTGGCGGTTGGCATAACCGACGCCATGGCGGGGGTAGCGGCTGGCATAATCGCCACGGTGGTGGCAGTTGGATCAATCGTTGAATCAGACCGATGCCTGAACTGACCTGTCATATTCCTCTACAGGGCTTATCGGCTCGCCGGATCGGACGCCTGATCGTCCGCGCCGGTGAACCGCAAGCCTTGATCGCCGCACTGGCTACGGAAGATCCCGACCGAATCATCGCGGTGCAACTACTATCGCTGGATGTGGATTCCGAACCGCTGAACGCTTGGGTGCCGGGCTTGCCGGTGGAACTGGCGATGACCGATCCCGCTGCCGAATTCCCATTGTTATATCGCCACGTCAATTTGTTGGATCAGCATCCGGTTCGGGTGGTGATTCCCGTTCAACTGGGATTCGCTAAAGCGGTCAAGACGGCAGTGGCGCTGGATTTCGCAGTGCGGCTGGAACCGGGTCAGCCCGAACCGGCGCTGATCGACGAACTGGCGGCAGTGCTGGATTTCTATCTGCATCAACCGACCGTTGCGCAACCGATTGAATACTTCCAGGGTGTGCTTCTAGGGTTTTATCATCAGGAACCCGTACCGCTCTGGTGGGTGCTGGATGAAAACCCGGAAGAATTGCGTTATATCGCCGATGATGGCGCAGAGTCGCTGTATGGACGGCTGGCGGGCATTGATGCAACGGTTGCGCCGGACGCGGATCTGGCAGTTTGGATGGATCAGGTTCTGGCCACGGGCACCGAATGCAGAGCCTGTGAATTCCGCCAAAGTTGCGGCGGTTATTTCAAATGGCCGCGCTCGGATTACGATTGCGCAGGAGTCCAGCGGTTATTTGGAATATTGCGGGACGCTGCTGACGAACTGCGCTGTGATCTTGAAGGGAGTGGAGCGAGTAGCGAGTAGCGAAACCACCCGGCCTCGCTATCTCACGGTTGCAATGTTTACTTTCGCTGGTTTCTCTGCTGATTCTGACCATAGATATTACCGACGACTGCACCGGCAGCACCGCCGATGAGTGCGCCGACCCCGGCATTGCCGCCCGTCAAGCCGCCAATCGCCGCGCCACCCACCGCGCCAATCGCCGCGCCGCTCAGTGTACTTTGTTCGGTTGGCGTCATGTTAGTGCAGCCCACGCTCAGGGCGAAAGCCGGGATTGCCAGTAAATAACCCAATTTCTTCATTAGCTTTATCCTCCTCACTTCCTAGCGGGCTTGCTGGTTTTGGCTTGGATCATTTGGAACCAGATGACCTCAAAGACGGTTTGCTGTTGCTGGTCAGGATTGGCCTTGTAATAAGCATCAACCCCTTCCATGATCTGCCGCAGCGTCATACCGTCCAGCGCTTCGACCCACTTTTCGACCAGGGTGCGATGCTTGGGATTCGGGCCGGTGAGTTGATACTCCGCCGCCGCCATGTCCCGGATACCGAGCAGGTACGCCATTTTTTCCCGCTCGGTGGCTGGCGACCACTTGGTGCCGTCGGGAAACGAGAGATCCACTCTGGCGGGCGCGGCTTGGGTCACTGGAGCCGCTGCGGTTTCAGCGGCTTGCGCCGTTACCCCACCGGACAGACCCACGGCTAGTCCCAGGGACAGCAGCGTCATAACAAGACGGGATTGCTTCGGCATAGACATTCTCCTTGAAAGCAGTAGTTGGGTGAAAGTAAGCCATCATACCGGGGATTGTTCCTGAAACATCCCCAGCAGAATGTCCAGGCGTTGCCGAGGTTCCGTCATTTCCAGCAAAGCCTGGCGGACTGACAAGGGCAACGGTAATACTTCCGCCAGGCGGTTACCTACCCAGGCCGCGTCCTCCCAGTCCGGCGCGAAAAAACGAACCTGTGGAACCCATTCTTCACTGTCCAGTAGATCGCGCAGCACGCGAATCAGCGGTTCGTGACTGAGCGCCGGCGCTTGTTGCGGGTCATCGGGCAACCACCGGATCTGCCCCATCAATAATTGATCGGACTGCACGCGGTGCCCGACCACCCGCAGGCGCTGGACGCCCAAGCAAGTAATCGCTAACAGCCCGTCATCAGTCCGGTCAAAATCGACAATGCGTGCCAGAGTCCCTACGGGATGGATGCTGATCGGTTGGCTACCCACCTCGCTGCTCTGGTGGATCGCCACCACCCCAAACCCGGCATCGGTGCGCAAACAGGCGCTAATCATGTCCAGATAACGGGTTTCAAAAATCCGCAGGGGCATCACTCCGCCCGGAAACAGAACGGTGTTGAGCGGAAACAGCGGCAATTCCTGAACAGCGGTCATACCGCAGGAACCTCAGGATCAGCATCTTCCCCCCAGCGTGGTAGCAGGGTGTGCGCGATCCCCAGTTGGTCCAGAATTCGAGCCACAATAAAATCCACCAGTTCAGCCGCCGTCGTGGGTCGATAGTAAAAACCGGGGTTAGTGGGAAGAATAATCGCGCCAGCACGCGCCAGCCGCAACATGTTTTCCAAATGAATCACCGACAATGGCGTCTCGCGCACCGCCAGAATCAGCCGACGTCCTTCTTTGAGGCTGACATCGGCGGCGCGTTCCAGCAAATTGTCGCTGTTGCCGTTGGCAATGGCGGCCAATGCGCCGGTCGTGCAGGGACAAACCACCATGGCCTGCGCCAGCGCCGAGCCACTGGCCGGCGGCGCGGTCCATTCATCCTGACCGTAGACGCGCAGTTGACCAGCGGCACAGTGGTAATGTTCGGTCAATACCTGCTGAATGTCGCGGGCGCGACCCGGCAGGCGCAGATCGGTTTCCATCGAAATCACGATCTGCGCGGCCTTCGACAGCAACAGGTGCACCGGCTGCCCGGCGTCCAGCAGGCAGTGCAGCAAGCGTAGACCGTAGTCAGCGCCAGAGGCACCGGTCATGCCGAGAATGATGGGACGAAGTGAGGAGAATGGAGGCATTTTTTATCTGATTTAGTCTGGTCAAAAATCGCCTTGATTGCATTGAGTTCAGCAGGAGAACGTGATGTCCGCGCTTCCACAGTTTGTTTATACGCCCAAAGAATACTTGGCTCTGGAACGGCAGGCCGATTATAAAAGCGAATATGTTAATGGTGACATTTTTGCCATGGCCGGCGCCAGCCAGGAACATAATCAGATGGCCTTCAATATTGCCGGGGAACTGCACCATCAACTGAAAAATAGCCCCTGCCTTGCGTATGTGAATGATTTACGGGTCAAAGTCAGCGCGACCGGCCTGTATACCTACCCGGATATCGTGGCGTTATGCAGTGAGCCGGATTTCGAGGACGCCGGGATGGATACGCTGCTGAATCCATCAGTCATCATCGAAATCCTGTCTCCGAGTACGGAAGCCTATGATCAGGGCGATAAATTTGCGCACTATCGTCGCTTGCCCTCGCTTATGGAGTATGTGTTGATCGCTCAGGATAAGGTTCGGGTTGAGCATTACCATCGACAGGATCAGCAGTGGATCCTCACCGAAATGGATCATCTCGATAATACGCTGTGCCTCACCTCAATCCATTGCGAACTACCATTACGGGACATTTACGCCAAAATCCGGGTAGCGAGTCCGTGAATTCACCCGCCCCGCAGCGCCTGCAACAACCGTTCGTGAATGCCGCCAAACCCGCCGTTACTCATGATCAGCACATGCGCGATGGGTTGAACCTGGACTTGAATGGCCGACAGCGTTTCATCTAGCGTTGAGCAAACCTGCCCACGGGCACCGAGCGCCGTCGCCACTGCATCGAGATCCCAGCCGAGATCCGCAGCCTGATACAGCACGACGCTGTCAGCATCGGTTAATGCCGGAGCCAGGCTGTCCTTGAATACCCCCATTTTCATGGTGTTGGAGCGTGGCTCCAGCACCGCAATAATCGGCTCTGCGCCAACCCGGGCGCGCAGTCCGGCCAGTGTGGTCGCAATCGCGGTGGGATGGTGGGCGAAATCATCGTAAACCGTAATGCCCTTGACCACGCCGCGCGTTTCCAGTCGCCGCTTGACGCCCTGAAAATCGCGTAGTGCTTCAATCGCCGTCGCCACGGACAGGCCGATATGGCGGGCAGCGGCGATAGCGGCCAGTGCGTTGTGGACATTGTGCAGACCCAGTTGCGTCCACTCCGCCCGGCCTTGCAGCTCACTGTGGAAATACACGTCGAACCTACTGCCGTCCGGCGCAAGATCCCGCGCTTCCCAGTCTCCTGTTCCAAACTGCTCCACCGGCGTCCAGTACCCCATCGCTAGCACTTCAGCCAGATGGGCGTCCTGGCCATTGGCGACAATCAATCCGGAACCGGGCACCGTGCGCAGCAGGTGATGAAACTGCCGCTGGATCGCTGCCAGATCGGGAAAAATGTCCGCGTGATCAAATTCCAGATTATTCAGAATCAAGGTGCGGGGGCGGTAATGAACGAACTTGGAGCGCTTATCGAAAAACGCCGTGTCGTATTCATCCGCTTCCACCACAAAGCAAGATCCCACCCCTAGTTGCGCGGATTGGCCAAAGTTGGCCGGAATGCCGCCAATTAAAAACCCAGGCTTCAAGCCGGCGTATTCCAGAATCCAGGCCAATAAACTGCTGGTCGTCGTTTTGCCGTGCGTACCGGCGACTGCCAGCACGTGGCGACCTCGGAGGACATGCTCCGCCAGCCAGGCCGGCCCGGAGGCATAGGGCAGATCGCGGTTCAGTAGTTCCTCGATCAGGGGGCGGCCCCGGCTCATGACATTGCCGATAACGACCATGTCCGGCTGGAATTCCGCTAGTTGTTCCGGATCGTAGCCTTCGCGCAGCGCAATGCCCGCCTCAGCCAACTGGGTACTCATGGGGGGATAAACCCCGGCGTCGCAACCGGAAACCGTATGCCCGGCAGCGCGAGCCAGCAGGGCGACCCCGGCCATAAACGTACCGCAAATGCCCAAGATATGAATATGCATCGAGAATTTTACCGAAACTACAATTAGGGTGTTTAACCGCCGTCCGCGCCGATCCAGCCGGTCAGCGTCCAGGATATGAAGGTATAACCGAGGGCATACAGCGCTCCTATCCCAATCGATGTTTCAAAGGTCTGGCTCAGGATGTGGGCGATGATCGCGATGCTCCATACCATCAGCGCCAGCAACAGCACCGAAGGTGCCTCGACGCTGCTGCCACTCAGAATCCAGTTCATCAGCGGCAGCGCCAGCAGCGCCATCAGTGCGCCGGCACCGGTCAGGGCGCTCAGTGCCTGCTCGAAACGCTGCGGATATCGGCGCACGGTCAGTGCCAGATGCAACAAGCCACTCAGGAGCAGCAAATCCAGCAAAACTTGCAGCAAGGCGACCGGTACCGGCGTACTCAGAATCAGCACCAGGAAACCCGAGAATCCATAAGCCAGCAGGCAGATTTTCAGCAGCGCCGTCGAGGCGGGCAAATCCTTGGGGCCTTTGCGAAACAGGCAGACGTCCAGAAACAGGTTGAACAGGGCGTGCATAGAGTGAGTCGTGGGTCAGAGAAGCGCTAAAAGTACCTGCTTGTCCCTTGATTTGTCACGGGCGCACAGTGCCCATCTATCCCGGTTTATTGGGCATTGAGTGGGCAAAATCGGCAGGGGCTCATGTAACCCCTCGAAAATATGGCGTCCCCAAGGGGATTCGAACCCCTGTTATCGCCGTGAAAGGGCGATGTCCTAGGCCTCTAGACGATGGGGACGTAGAGATGAATAAAAACCAACCGTCCTAAATGACGGTTAAGGCTGGTGGAGCCAGACGGGATCGAACCGACGACCTCCTGCATGCCATGCAGGCGCTCTCCCAACTGAGCTATGGCCCCGTTCATCGGAGGAAGCGCATTCTAGGAAACTCCCGGGCGTTCGTCAACCTCCAATTTTCAGGATGGCTCGCGAATGTACATCAATGCCCGCTCCATCCGCGCCAGCGTCTTTGTCCGACCTAGCAACTCCAGCGTCACATCAATCGGTGGCGACACCGCCGTCCCGGACACCGCAACCCGTAACGGTTGAGCCACCTTACCTAGCGCTAGTCCAGTGGCCTCCGCCACCTCTTTCACCACCTCATGAATCAGCGCAGCCCGCCACTCCGGCAATGTGGCTAACGCCTCCCGCAGGTGCTGTAACGGCGCTTCTGCCGCCGTTGTCAGATGCTTACTGGCGGCTTTCGGCTCGTACTCTGTGAAATCCTGATACAGGAATAAGGCGGCCTGGGCCATATCCTTCAGCGTGTCGGAACGCTCGGCGAATGCTTTAACGACTTCGGGCAAATGTGGCCCGGTACTGGGATCGATGCCCCGTTGGCCGATATGCCAGCTCAAATGCCGAGCGACATGCACTGGATCAAGGGTTTTCAGATAATGCTTGTTCAGCCAGATCAGTTTGGACGGATTGATCGCGGAGGGCGCTTTATTGCAGCCGGTGAGATCAAACCATTCAATCATCTCGTCCAGCGAGAAAATCTCTTGATCGCCATGTGACCAGCCCAGTCGCACCAGGTAATTTAACACCGCTTCCGGCAGATAGCCCATATCGCGGTATTCCATCACACTGGCCGAGCCATACCGCTTGGACAGTTTTTGCCCGTCCGGCGCCAGAATCATCGGCACATGGCCATACTGGGGAATGGTTGCACCCAACGCTCGGAGAATATTGATCTGCCGGGGCGTGTTATTGATGTGGTCATCGCCACGCACCACGTGGGTGATGCCCATATCCATGTCATCGACCACCACGCAGAAGTTGTAAGTCGGCGTACCATCCGCACGGGCGATGATCAGATCGTCGAGTTCGGCGTTCTGGAACACGATGTTGCCGCGAATCAGATCCTCAACCACCACCTCGCCGTCCAGGGGATTCTTGAAGCGTACCACCGGTTCCACTCCCTCCCGCGGCGGCCCCTCATGATCCCGGTAGCGCCCGTCATAACGCGGCTTCTCCTTGCGCAGCATCTGATCGCCGCGCAACGCGTCCAACTCCTCCCGGGTGCAATAGCAATAATAAGCCCGACCCTCGCGCAATAGCTCTTGCAATACCTCGCGGTAGCGGTCAAAGCGCTGGGTCTGGTAAAACGGCCCCTCGTCGTAATCCAGTCCGAGCCAGTTCATACCTTCCAGAATGGCGTTCACCGCCTCCGGCGTCGAACGTTCCAAATCTGTGTCTTCGATACGCAACACGAAGGGACCGCCATGCCGGCGGGCGTACAACCAGGAAAACAGCGCCGTGCGGGCGCCGCCGATATGCAAATACCCTGTGGGACTCGGGGCAAAACGGGTCTTGACCATGTTGGGGAGGCTAAAAGCTAAAGGTTAAAGGTGAGTGCGGCGAAGACTATACCGGAAAGTCAAACGTGAGCCGGTAAGCAGCGATGGTTCGACCGTTAGGTTCAAGCCACCCGCGCCGAAAAATTCTGACCCGCGACGCTAAGCACCAGCACATCGCCAGGAGCCAGTGGCGCAACGCCTGCGGGAGTGCCGGTTAATACCACATCGCCGGGTAACAGGGTGAAATGCGTGGAAATGTGCGCCATGAGTGCAAAAATCCCAACCATCATCAACCGGGTATTGCCCTGCTGGCGGAGGGTGCCGTTCACTTGCAAGCTCAAATCCGTGGCCTGCGGTTCCGGTAACGCCTCCGGTTTCAAAAACGGCGACAACGGGCAGGAACCGTCAAACGCTTTAGCGGTTTCCCAGGGATGCCCCTGCTTTTTCGAGGCATTCTGTACATCGCGCAAAGTCAGATCCAGCGCGACGCCATAGCCGGCGACCGCCTGCTGGGCAGTGACAGCATCGACTTGGCGCAATTCCCGACCGACCAGCA
The DNA here is from genome assembly GCA_020047885.1 of Gammaproteobacteria bacterium. The sequence continues at coordinate 11,357 of JAIFNF010000298.1, forward strand.
CCGCCAGTTCCACCTCGTGATGGCACTCGCCCCGTCCAGTGGGCAGGCGGATGGGTTCATCCAGTGCCGTCAGCGAAGTCGCCGGCTTCATAAACAGGATTGGCGTTTCCGGGATAGCGTTGTTCAGTTCGCGGATATGATCGAGATAATTGCGGCCAATGCACACGACCTTGCCGACCGGCAGCGTGAGCGGACTGCCGTCGAGATAACGATGCTGATATGCCACGATGATGCCCTCGCGCCTTTGAATGAGAGAGCGCGTATTGTCAGACAAGGGCGAGCGGGCTGCAATGTGAAAAAAACGCCGACGCGAGGTCGGCGACAGTGAGGAGTTCAAAAACCGGCGTGCGGCCGGTCGCAGGATCAATGGGTGAAATAGGTGTTGGCGATCTGGTTATGCAGTTCCCCAAAGCCCCCTTGCAGCTCATCAATAAATTCATGCAGACCCTCGCTCGCCAGTTCCGGCACGGCGGCGGTGGCCAGTTGTTGCTTGAGGGTCGCAATGCCGGCCAACGGGATGCTGTTTCTGGGCAGATCCCCGAGCGCCATATTGAGTTGCTCCAGGCAACAGGCGACCGCACGGGGGAAGGACTCATTCTGCAACAAAAACTTCAACACATCCGCCCCCCCCACCCGCAGCCGTACTTGCTGGCGGTACATTTGGTAGGCGGTCAGCGATTTCAATACGCTCATCCACTGGATGCTGTCAAAGGGATCCTGTTCTTCAAGCTGATGCGTGGACAGTTGCATTTGCGCCTGCATCTGCATCTGCGTTTGCGCTTGCCCGGACCGGGGCAGCAGATTCGCCGAGCGCACATCCAGAATGCGGGTGATCATGTCCGCCCGCTCCAGATAACGACCCAACCGCACAAAACCATAGGCGGCGGTGCGGCTCATCGTCCCCGACAGCAGGCCATTGATTTGCTGCGTACCGTGAATTACCCGGCGCAGGAATTCAAAACGCCCGCGCCGATTCGGCACATGATCGCGGGCGTAAATATACAGACCGTTGATCTGCTCCCAGGCTTCCGAGGGCACGACATCGCGGGTGGTGCGCAAATTCTCGCGGGCGGCGGCCAGGCTGGAGATAATCGAACTGTGGTGATCGCGATCGCTGATCAGAAAGGTCACGACCGTGCTTTCATCCGCCAGCCGGTGCGGATCTTTTTCAAAAAACTGCTCCTGGGCGCTGACGATGTAGATCAGCGGCAACCAGCCAAAGGTGGTGTTGCGCGGCAAATCCAGCAGCAGGTTGGTGTTGACGTTGATGATCCGGGCGGTGTCTTCCGCCCGCTCCAGGTAACGGGACATCCAGTAAATGTTCTGGGCGACGCGTGACAACATGGTTAAAAGCCCTCGGTATCGACGATCCAGGTATCCTTGCTGCCCCCGCCCTGTGAGGAATTGACCACCAGGGAGCCTTTTTTCAGCGCGACCCGGGTGAGTCCGCCAGTCGTCACATAGGTGCTGGGACCGGACAGGATGAACGGTCGCAAATCGACATGGCGCGGTTCCATGCGGTTATCGCACAGGGTCGGCGAGGTGGAGAGGGCCAGAGTCGGTTGCGCCATGTAGTTGCGCGGGTCTTTCTTGATCAGCCCGGCGAAGCGTTTGCGTTCGCTGACGGTGGCATGGGGGCCGACCATCATCCCGTAACCACCGGATTCGTTGGCGGGCTTGACCACCAGTTCATCGAGATGATCGAGCACATAGCGCCGGTCATCCTCCCTCATGCACAGATAGGATGGCACGTTGGGAATGAGCGGGTCCTGATCCAGGTAATACTTGATGATCGCCGGGACAAAGGCGTAAACCACTTTATCGTCGGCCACGCCCGCGCCAGGCGCATTGGCCAGCGCGACGTTACCCGCACGCCAGGCGCGCATCAGACCCTTGACGCCCAGCGTTGAGTCGGGGCGGAACGCTTCCGGATCCAGGAACAGATCGTCAACGCGCCGGTAGATGACATCAACCCGTTCGAGTCCTTCAATCGTGCGCATATAGACGCAATCATCATCGCCGACTTCCAGGTCGCTGCCTTCCACGACCTCCACGCCCATCTGCTGCGCGAGGTAGGAATGTTCAAAATAGGCCGAGTTATAAATGCCGGGGGTGAGCACCACAACCGTGGGATTTTCGCCGGGGCGCGGCGACATCGACGCCAACATGTCGTAAAGACGCGGCGGATAGTCGTCAACCGGCAGGATGCGCTGATGCTCAAACAGTTCCGGGAACACCCGCTTGGTCACCACCCGGTTTTCCAGCATGTAGGATACGCCGGAAGGCACGCGCAGATTGTCCTCCAGCACATAAATCGTACCGTCCTGGTCGCGCACCAGGTCGGAGCCGCAGATATGCGCCCATACACCGTGGCGCGGATTAACCCCAATGCACTGGGGGCGGAAGTTGACGGATTGAGCCAGCACCTCCGCTGGGAAGACGCCATCCTTGATGATCTTCTGCTCGTGATAGAGATCGTCGATAAACAGGTTGAGCGCCTGCACCCGCTGTTTCAGGCCGGCATCGGTGCGATCCCATTCGCGTTTGGGAATAATGCGCGGCACGATGTCGAACGGCCAGGCGCGATCAATACTGCCGCCTTCGGTGTAGACGGTGAAGGTAATGCCCAGAATCAGAATGGCCAGTTCCGCCGCGGTCTTGCGCTCGCTCAGTTCTTCATCACTGAGCGAGGCTAGATATTCGCACAGGGCGCGGGCGGCCGGGCGCGGTCCCGAACCGTTATTAATCAGTTCGTCGTAACAGCCAGGAGCAGCGTACTGTTGCCAGTGGATGGTCATTGGATCATTCCTTAATTCCCGCTCGGATGCGGACAGGGCGTTTTCGGGTAGGGCGCAAAATTCAGTTAAGCAATATCGGTACCATGGATTATTGATCACGTTTGGCAGGGCTTGCGCCGGGTTTAAAACGCTATTTTGCCTGATCATGGTGCGTCTAATTTCTTCAATGCTCTAATTTAGAGCGTAGACCATGATGCGGTGACCCATCCGAGGTTGATCGGTTGACCGGGATTTTCTGCACCGACGCGGCCGGATGCTAAGACTTAATCGCATGGTCTACCGGTTTGACGGGCTGTCCATGCTATACTAACCTGAAATATTTTTAGGAAACGCAATAAGATCAAACTCATGCGGTTTAGCCTCCACCTCACCCCTTTGACCCAACGCCGCTGGGCGCAATTCCAGGCCAACCGACGCGGCTGGTGGTCGTTGTGGCTGTTCCTGCTCGTGTTCGGCCTGAGTTTAGGTGCGGAATTCATCGCCAATGACCGCCCCTTGTTGATTTACCACCAAGGCTCATTCTATGCGCCGGTGTTCAAGGACTACGCTGAAACGGATTTCGGCGGCGACTTCCCCAGCGATGCCAACTACCGTGATCCCTACCTGGCCGGACTGATCCACGAAACCGGCTGGATGCTCTGGCCACCAGTTCGCTACCGATACGACACGGTCAACTACGATCTGCCCGTTCCCGCGCCCGCACCACCTTCCGCCGATAACTGGCTGGGCACCGACGATCAGGGTCGTGATGTACTGGCCCGGTTGATCTACGGATTGCGGCTCTCCGTGTTATTCGGCCTGTTGCTGACCTTGACCTCATCCATCATCGGTGTTGCAGCCGGCGCGGTGCAAGGCTATTTCGGTGGGCGGGTGGACCTGTTGTTCCAGCGCTTCCTGGAAATCTGGGGCGGATTGCCGCAACTGTTCATCCTGATCATTGTTTCCAGCGTGGTCGCTCCGGGTTTCTGGACTTTGTTGCTAGTGCTGATGCTGTTCAGTTGGACGTCACTGGTTGGCGTCGTCCGGGCCGAATTCCTGCGCGCGCGCAATTTCGACTACGTCCGCGCCGCCCGTGCGCTGGGGATGACCGATAGCCGGATCATGTTCAAGCATGTCCTGCCGAATGCGATGGTCGCGACGCTGACCTTTCTGCCGTTCATTCTGTCCGGTTCCATCGTGGCTCTGACTGCCCTGGATTTCCTGGGACTGGGCCTGCCGCCCGGCTCGGCTTCGCTGGGCGATTTGCTGCGTCAGGGCAAGGACAATCTCCAGGCACCCTGGCTGGGCATTTCCGGGTTTATCATCGTCGCGCTGATGCTGAGCTTGTTGGTCTTTATTGGTGAGGCGGTGCGGGATGCGTTTGATCCCCGGAAAAACGTCTGATTCAACTCCGGGTGGTAATCGGCCGGGTTTGTAGAATACTGATTTTCCCATTACTAATGCCAAACTCAATATCTTGAGACAAGGCGTAATGTTCTTCCAAAGCCATGATCAGTGGAATGTTGATATCCTGTTCATTCAAACACGGAACCTCACGCAACGCATTATCGACCGACTCAATACAGGTTCCTTTACCAGAAGGATGGCGCATCACCTTAAACGCCTTTTTCCCGATATGCATATTAATCACCGAACCATCAAATTTATTCACATAATACCGGTCAACATCGACTAATCCGGAAACGACGCCTTCTCCAAGCCCATAGCCGGCTTCAATAACAATAACATCCCTGTCACTGACTGGGTCTGTCGTAAAAATGACTCCAGAAACCTGTGAATCAAACATTTCCTGCAAAACAACTGCTGGTTTAATCGGGATTTTCTGAATAATTCGTTCACTGCGATACAAAATTCCTCTCATCAGCCAAAAAGACATCCATACTTTCTTTATACATTCTAACAACTCATCAGGACTCACATATAAATAAGTTTCTGCTACTCCAGCAAATGACGCTTCTTCAGTATCCTCTTCCAAACCCGAAGACCTGACGCTGAAATAAGTATCTTTTAAGCCATGATTATGGATCGCCTGAATAATTTTACGTCCGGTGCCAGCATCCGACTCCAAACGGCCTTGTAAAATCAAGCTGCGGATTTTCTCCAATAAACTGACAATTTTTGCATATTGATCAGGGTCAGGAATTTCTTTAGCTGCCAGGACCACATCGATGGCAGCGATGTTTTTCATATAGGCGTCCAAGAGGTCATTTTCTTCAAGGAACCGCTGGAAAGCCTGTGTTGTCACCATCAATGCCGGTGGAACCGTAGCGCCATACTGTTTAACCAGTTGGGCAATTTCGCCAAGATTTGCGCCTTTCCCACCCACTAATTCAACAAAATCAGCATCTACTGCGTCCAGTGGCGCAACTATCCGACCGGATTCAGCCAGTTGTTGCCTTTTTACCCTGGCGAGTCCATCGGCCTTAGTCTGCAAATTATCAACCATGGCCTTCACTAAAAGACCTTCTTCCCGCATCCGTTTAATAACGCCTGTCAGCGATGCTTGTAGTTCCTGTCTTAATCGATGATAAGCATCGGTCAACTGACCCGCAGGATCTTTAATGTCACCGATTACGCGCCGATTCGCGTAATCACTGAGCAGGAAAATTTTATCGGCAGCATCGAAATATTTTTCTTTGAGAAAATCCACATGAAAACATTCCATTGCCAAAATAATGTCGGCGTTCTCAACATCCTTTTCTGTAATCTTTTTACTGCGATGATTTTTAGCACATATTCCATCTTCTAATAAAAGCACCGCCTGACCCGTTTCAGACATGAGATTATCATCAGTCGCAGCGACACCGCGTGAAAAAACTTCAATACCAGTGATATTTTTATCAGAGAGCATTTTCTTTAACAGAAATTCGGCCATGGGACTACGGTCAACGTTAGCGGTGCATACCATTAAAACCTTCAGGGATTGACCGCTATGACGACTACGCCGATAGCCAAGGCACCGCAGCGTCTGCCGAATCAGTGGCAAATCATTTTCTTTTAAATTTGTTGATGATAAGGATTCCACTTCATGAAGAAGCGACGCTCTCAGTAAAGTGATCCGTGGATGATAACGCAACTGAACAATACGTTTTTCAAGCATTTGTAATCGCTGATTCGAGAAAATTAAACTATTGGCTAAATTTTTTACTTGCACCCAATGACGTTCAGCAACGGCAATGACATTCAGTGCTCTCCATAGCACATTAACCTTGGATATATTATGCTCGATTTCTGACAATAATCCTTCGAGTTCCATCAAAGCATTGTTAGTCAATTGTTCCGCTAGTGTATTGATATAAGCAGCACTTTTTTCTGGAAGCTTAACCAGCTTATCATTCACACTCATTCCACTACAGGCGTGTTGTAAAATATCAACAAGTTGTCTGCGGAGCGTAGAATTAACGCGCCGATCCCATAATGCTTCAGCTAATATTAAACCAATAATATTGGAGGCGATCTGCTCCTGATTTTCCTGCCCAACCATGCTTAACAGAACATTTGCCAAATAATGCTCAAGCTGAACTGCACTATTTTCGCCACACAACAGACTCTGGATTAAACGATGCACGTGCTCAAGGTGAGCATCATCCATGGATATAATCGATATGAGGCCTTGCGATGCCCAGACCAGCACCATATCACCTTCATGCACTTCTACCACTTCGGAAACAATCGAGTGACTGACCCAGAATCCCTCCAATGTTATATTCATTTGGGCGGGATATCGTTCCTCAAGACGAACCCTCATGCCGTCTGATGACTGTAACCATTCAGCATGGGGCAGAATCAGAGAAGGGATCGCTAATTCCCGTGTAGTGACTCCGGCATGACTTAATAAACCGCCGCTCGTTACCAAGACTGCTTCGGCAGATCGAATCGCTTCAATATCTTCAGGAGTGGTAAACGGAACTAGCAAAATCTGTCGATCTTGTGCCTGTGAATTAAAACAATAATTCCGGTCAAAAGTAATTCGGCCAATACGAACGGATCCATCACCGACCGATGCTGATAAACCTCTCACCGACGCGCCAATCATTTTGTTTAATTCGTGCGGTTGTCCAATTAACAGGCGATGAGAAACCACCTTTTGAAAGCCAGGAATATGAAGTTTTCCAGGCGTTTCATAACCAGATTTTCGCAATATTTTTCTGAGGCTATTGACAGAAAGCCATTCTCCATCTGACGATACTGTCAGGTATCGACTAAATGCATAAAGGACTACATTGTTTTCTTCATCCGCTAAACCATAGATAACCAGCCATTCATCGGGCACTGTTTCATGCTGCGCTCTCATCAGCATTAATTGATCAATGCTACCAATAACCGTGAAATCAAGTTTTAAATTAGTCTTTTTCATCAAAAAAGCTATTCTTAATGCTTCATTTTCATGGGTGATCACCTTGCTGATAATTTCCCTGATTGGTTGATAAGCAGGGTTTTTCTCAATAAATCCTTGAGTATTAAACCTTAATTCACGGCGATTTAAACCATTTTTCAAAGGTTTATTAAAGTATTCATTGATCACCTCTTGCCCTACTCCACCTTTACCCGGTTGAATAACCGGTAATTCAACCGATTGTAACAAAGCATTAATTGCAAAATACAGGCGATAGCGAAACATCCGTTGTTCACTGGAATGATAAGCCTTGAAATCATTTAAAACCTTGGACCCTCTATATTCACAGTAGGTTGCAAAAGGCATTCCTTCGCCTCCATAAGAAAAGGGGATCATCCCCTCCACTAAAAACATATTTGCAAATGACGTTGCAAATTTATTGATTTTATTAGCATCTATCATTTCTGAATGACCACTGGATAAAAATTCCTGAGAAAAAATATAGGCCATGGCATAGTCAAGATCACGAAGCGAACCGATTAAGCGCAATACTGAAATAACGGTTTCTTCAATCTGTTGACGATTCCGTGCGCCACAATCCTTGTCCAACATCCCGGTGACCAGCGAATCCACCAAACCCTCTTGTTCGCATTTAACCATCATCCCTTTTTCTTTTAAAACACTTTCGACAAAAGCCCCGCGTAACTGTTGCTCAATATCTATTCCCCCCTGATAACTCTGCAAGCGAACAAAACCTTCATGGTCTGGGTGTTCAATATTAGCGGAAAACTCTGCGCGATGCTCTCCAAGCTTTACACTATAAGTAATATGATTGTTAATCACGACAAATACGCCAAGTATCGGTGATGGCATTTGCCGACTGGCTTGTACAATCGCGGCTATCGCCGGGTGGCGGATCAGACCGTTGATTATGATTGGCGCATCATCCAGTTTAGCTAATTGAATTTCTTTTATTTCATTAGAGCCGATAGAGCCGATAGTCACGGTGATATCCGCCTGCGCCTGGATCATTTTCTTTTCCAGCGCCTGATTCCCGGCTTCATGCAGAAAACGTATCAGAGAGTGAACGCTTTTTATTTGAGAAAGTGGTGACTCTTCAAGACTGATAATTTTGCTTCTTACGTTATCAGGCAGTTCATCGCGTTCAGAGAGTTCCTGCCAGGATGCATCGAGTTCTTGCCCGATTAAATGATACTGGTTGAACGCCAAATCACTTTCAGCCGGTGAGGCGATTTTTTGGTAAGCGGCGACCATTGAACCCAGCAACGAAAAAATTTTCCGCGCCGTCATTTTAGTAATTTTATCAGCATGATTAACAATTAAATTAAGGGCATCATAGTTATTTTTAATGAGATTATCTTGAATATTAATATATTGATTATTTAATTCTTTTCTGGATTTTTTATTAAAATCATTATTAAATGAATTATCAAACAGCAATATATAACTGCCTGAATTTACGCTAATTTCACTTTTTAATTGACCCTCATTACTATCCTGCATCCAGAGCGGCATCATTGAATCAGAATATTCCAGTGGATAATCCAAATGGTATCTTCCAAAACATACGCCTGATTTATTAATATCCAAAATAGCAATGAATCGCAGTTTATTTAAAGTATCCCAGGACTCAGTAATTTTAAAAAAATTCTGTTTCCCAAAGGTGTTTTGCGCAATAGTCAAATTCTCAATCAGCGCGATGAAGGCCTCCCGGTTTTGGAGCATGGATTTCAAGAATCCCTGGCTGCTGATCTTTTTTAAGTCAAGCAACTGGTCAAGCTTGGCAATATTTCGATGCCCATAAAATGTGGTAAGAAAATTATAGGCATCAGGATAACGAGCCTGTAATTCTTCCTCAATCACCGCTTTAATAGACCGATCAGTTTGCGTTTGAGCCGCAGTCACTAAATCACGGGTTAGCACTGGTTCATAATGCCCCTGAATAGAAACGATAACCGGAAGTTTCAGAAGAGTCCGAAGAAGACGGTAACTTTCATTTTTCAAACTGGAAATTCGGGAGACTTGATTAATATGATCGAGGGACTGCTGAATCAGGTTGATCTCCGTGTTTTTTTGACGCCACAACTGTTTCAACAAGACTGGATCATCTTCGGAAATATCGGTTGGCCATTGATGGCAGCTGAAATGTTCGTCTATTTTCCGAATATATTTTTCAATAATTTCCTGTCCATCAATGATTGAAGATTGAGCCAGAGAGTCCTGCAAAAAAGATTTGGCGCGAGCAAGTAAAAACGCATGTAACAGGATCCGCTCTTTATCCGTATCATCCCAATAAATCAGGTCTACGGTATGCTGTTCAATGTTGCAAACCGTTTCTTCGATAATGGTTTTTCCAAAGCCGCGATTCTCAAGCGCCTCAGTCAATTTTAAAATATCTTCTTTCATCGATTTGCTGACCCCCATGCGCAAAGTCCGGCCACTGTGCGTCGCCGGACTTTGATCTAATCAATGAAGTTACCCTCCCCTGTTCAGCGAGGAAGAAGGTGATTGAGAGATCGCTTATTTCTTCAGCGCCATGACGCTTTCATTCAGAGCCTCGACCCGCTGGGTCAGTTCCTGAATATCCTCCTGCGTCGGAACGCCCAGTCGGTGCAAAACCTGAGCGACCCGTTCTTGGAACAACTCTTCCAGCCGATCGAATTGCTCATTAGCCTTACCCCGAAATTCGATGACTTTGCCTTTGGCTTCTTCGACTCGGGTGCCCGCCACTTCTCTGGCGTGCTTTTCAACTTTCTCGCCTTCTTCAACCAGTGACTGGAACAGTTTCTCGCCTTCTTCCTGCGTCTTGGCGACGGCGCCCAGTCCTGCAAGCCAGATACGACTGGCCGATTCACGGATATTCGCCACGGCTGGAGCTTCAACGATATTTTTCAGCGCAACGTTTGCCATGATACTCTCCTCGACATCATGTCTTGATCAGAATGCCGGTTTTCAAATTCGCCGGCGGGTTTGAACTGCTGTTGGAGCGTACTTTAGCAACGAAAATTAGAGTGAACACCCTACCGGGGTTCGGAATTCGAGGTTCGGTGTTCGCTCAATCCGCCAACCGCCAGTTCAGCGTTTCCCCGGCGCACAAGGGGATCAAGTCCTCCCCGCCAAACGGAAAAGATTCGGGTACGGGCGCTGGCTGGCGTCGCAAGGTGAGGGTTCCAGAATGACGCGGCAGACCGTAGAAATCGGGACCGTAGAAACTGGCGAAGGCTTCCAGTCGATCCAGCGCTCCAGCGGCTTCAAAAACTTCGGCATACAGTTCCAGGGCGGCGTGAGCGGTATAGCAACCCGCGCAACCACAGGCGGCTTCTTTCCCGGCACGGGGATGCGGAGCGCTGTCAGTACCCAGGAAAAACCTAGAGTTGCCGCTGATAGCCGCTTGAATCAGCGCCCGCCGATGCCGCTCGCGTTTGAGAATCGGCAGGCAGTAATAATGCGGACGGATGCCGCCCTGGAAAAGGGCATTGCGGTTATACCGCAGGTGATGCGCGGTCAGCGTCGCAGCTACCGTCATCGGCGCATCCCGCACAAAGTCAGCGGCGTCCTGCGTGGTAATGTGTTCCATCACAATCTTCAACGCGGGGAAGTCCCGAATCAGCGGGATCAGCACCCGCTCGATGAACACCGCCTCCCGGTCGAAAATATCCACATCCGGATTGGTGACTTCGCCATGCACCAGCAACAACAGCCCCTGCGCCTGCATCGCCTCCAGCACTGGGGCGATTCGGCGAATATCCGTTACCCCGGCGTCGGAATTCGTAGTAGCGCCTGCCGGATACAGCTTGCCGGCGACAATGTGGCCGGAATCTTTGGCGCGGTTGATCTCGGCGGGTGGGGTCTTATCGGTCAGATACAGGGTCATCAGCGGCTGAAAATCCAGTCCCGGTGGTACGGCCTCCAGAATTCGCTGACGATAGGCCAGCGCCTGGTCGGTCGTCGTAACCGGAGGACGTAGATTAGGCATGATGATGGCGCGGGCGAACTGGCGGGCGCTGTGTGGGACGACGGCGCGTAATGCCTCGCCATCGCGAACGTGGAGATGCCAGTCGTCAGGGCGGGTCAGGGTGAGCGTATCCATGGCGGGTTCCAGGGCAGGTATTGAGAAGCGTGCGGCGAATTATACGCCCCGCCTGCCTTGACGTACCGGGGCCAGCCATTAAGCTAACGGGCTGACGCGGCGCTGGCTGGCAGGTTCGGGCCGTTCGGATTGAAATCCATTGAATAATGAGGAATGTTATGTCGGACGTGAAAAAAGTCGTGCTGGCCTATTCAGGCGGGCTGGATACTTCGGTGATCCTGAAATGGTTGCAGGATGTGTATGAATGCGAAATCGTGACCTTCACTGCTGATCTGGGTCAGGATGAGGAACTGGAGCCAGCGCGTGGGAAGGCGCTACAACTGGGCATCAAGCCGGAAAATATTTTCATCGAGGATCTGCGTGAAGAATTCGTGCGTGATTTCGTCTTCCCCATGTTCCGGGCCAACGCGAT
>JAIFNF010000193.1 GCA_020047885.1 Gammaproteobacteria bacterium
CGGGGTTTTCACGTTGACTGACAAATAGTTCTTATTGGAGGAGGTAAGCCATCATGTTGCGTTTCAAGAATCAATGGATGTTACTCATGGCGTTGTGGCTCTGGACTACGCTCGGACTGGCGGCGCTGCCGAATGACATTGCGGGCTATGTCACCCGGGTTCGTGGCGACGTGGCGGTCGAGAACGCTGCCGGTCGTCAGTCGCTGGCGCTGGGTCAGCCACTGCACCTGCACGACCACATCGTGACGGGTGCGAACGCCCGTCTGGAGGCGCAGATGCGCGATGGTATGGTGGTCACGTTGGGCGAAAACACCGAATTTGCCATCAAGCAGGTTATGGGCGTGTCAGCAAACAGCGAGAATTCGATCTTTGGATTGATTAAAGGCGTCTTCCGGTCGGCTACCCACCATGCCGAAGGAAAACCGCTCCCCAGAGAACCGTGTCGGGTTGAAACGCCGGTCGCGACGATTGGCATTCGCGGCACCGAGTTGTGGGGAGGATTCAACCTGCTCAATGCAGGATCGACTACGCTGGATGTGGTGATGCTGGACGGGAAAGGCGTGTATGTAGAAAGCGCTGGGCAGCGTGTGGAGTTGAAGCAGTCCGGGGATGGCACCACGGTGAAAGGCACAGGTCAGTCACCGACGCCCCTGAAGGTGTGGGGAGACAAGAAGCTCCAAGCGGCTCAGCAAACCGTGGCCTGGTAGGGTTCAAATTTGGCACCGCCAAGCGATCTTGGCGGTTCAATTTTTTCCAATTTCAACCCCCCCGCCAATAAATCCATCCCCCCGCCAAGAGCAGTCCACTACCCGTCAGCCAGGCATCGGTCTGCGCCAGGATTAGCACCCCGCCCAGAATACACGCAGCGGCCACGATAGCGCTGCGTAGCCCAGCCAGCGGATGTGTCGCGGCTGAGGACGGCGTGGAACCCTCAAGGAGGCGACTGGATTGCGCCAGAAATTCCGGCAACCGCCCGACCAAATCCAGCAATTCCGGGCCATTGCGCCATAACTCCCGGCGCATTCGTGCGGGTTGGAACTGGGCGCGAAAAATCCGCTCAATATGCTTCCGCGAGACCGACACCACGTCCAGGCCGGGATCGACCATGCGCCCCACACCTTCAAACGTCACCAGCGCCTTCACCATCAGCACCAGATCGACCCGAAAATACATCCGATGCCGTCCACCCAGCCGCATCGATTCCAGAATCAGCCGGGCAATGCTGAACTGGCCTCGGGCAACGCGCATCAGGAATCGCCGCGATAATTCCACCACCGACCGCCGGAAGCCCGCCAGATCACTGCCGCCGGGTCCTGGTCGGGCAATCGCGCACAGATGTTGTGCAGCTTTTTCGACATCGCCATTGACCAGGGCGTGATAGTAGTACAGCAACAATCGGCGCGTCTGTTCCTCGAAACGGCCGACCATTCCCAAATCGATGAACCCCACCCGCAATGTGGAACCGGGCAGGATCAGTAAGTTACCGGCATGGAGATCGGCGTGGAAGAACCCATGCTGATACAGCATCCGCAGGATCGCCTCGGCGCCCAGATTGACCACTTGCAGACGCTGTGACTCGTCCAGGGCGAAGGTCGCGGGCGCACCGGGTTTGAAGCCATCCAGAAATGCCATGGTCAGCACACTGGCGGTGCTGAATTCCCGATACATGGTCGGAAAGACAATCGCGGGCGTATCGTGGAACTGGGCGGAAAAGAGATCGCCATTATCCGCCTCGACCGTCAAATCCAGTTCACGAACCGTGTAGTCGCGAAATTCCTCGATAATCGCCACGATTTCATATTGGGGGATCAGCGGCCCGATGACCTTCCCCAGCCCACTCAAGAGTTTGAGATCAGCCAGCACGGTTTCCCGCACGCCCGGTTTGAGCACTTTGATCACCACCGACTGGCCAGTACGGGTGAGGGCGCGATGCACTTGCGCCAGCGACGCCGAACCCAGTGGCTGTTCTTCGACCGACTGAAACAACTCGGTAAGGGGGCACCCCAGTTCGGCTTCGATCAGGGTGCGGATCACCGGAAAAGCCACGGCGGGCGCTTCATCAAACAGGTGTTTTAATTCATGGGTGATGGCACGGGGCAACATATCCTCACGCACCGCCATGATCTGACCGAGCTTGATGTAGGTCGGGCCTAACCGCTCCAACCGGCAGCGGAACTGGGCAGCGAACGGTAAAGGTGCCAGCGCTGGATCAAGGCCATACTCGGCCAGCGTCGCCACCAACCGCAGGAATCGTTGCCGTCGTCGCCACTCGGGAGGCAGGCTGCGGACGTAGGCGACCACCCCCCCCGCCAGCAGGCCCAGCAACTGACCGGCAATGGTCAGGAACCGCCGGAACAGCCGTCGGTGCCGAGCCGGCGGTTTAGGCAGCGGCCATTTCGTTACAGCGACTGGCAGCGGGGTAACGGCTGGCGGATCAGTCGATGGATGCGGATGTTCGGCCATGCGGCTAACGGGGGAAACAGGTTCCAAAGGTGGGCGGGGCGGCGGATACGCGAGTCAGGATCAGCACAGTATAACCCGCTGACCCCGCAGCGCCGGGAATCTCAACCGGGACTGCTGGGAATAGATGCAAAGGTGTAGACTGGCCACTTGGCGACTGGTGGGAGGGGTTATGCGCACGGGCAACATCGAGTCTAAACACTCACCCTTGAAAACAAAGGAATTACGGCACTTTTACCGTAATACACTATTCGACGCGGCTTGCGCGGGGATCCTGGACGGTATTCGGGAGCGGTGCGGGATGATGCTCTTAATTGGAGAGACCGGCGTCGGCAAAACACTTCTGCTGCATCGCTGCATGGCGGAAGCTCCCGATATTCGTTTCATTCTACTGACCAATGCCGGCCTGGATTTTCCCGATATCCTCAATTATCTGTGCGCCAGTTTGGAACTGCCCGCAGACCATCTGGACGCCGGGCAGCGCAGCCGGTTATTGCTGGAGGCGCTGGCTGCCTGCGAACGCCGCAACCAGCCCGTAACCCTGTTGATTGATGATGCCCATCAGTTGCGGGTGGGCGTATTGCGCCGCCTGCATGATTTCGTGGAAATGCCGGCGATCCCGGCCCAGCGCCTGCAGGTGGTGTTAGCGGGGTTGCCGGAGATTGAGGCTAAACTGCGCCAGCCGGAATTACAGCGACTCCAGACCCGCATCACGACGTGCTGTCGTCTCGGTTCGCTGAGCGACGCCGAAGCAGCCTTATTCATCCGCCATCAATTTGAAACCGCTCAGCACTGGAACGGCGAATTACCGGCGTCAGCGATTATTGACCGCATCGTCCAGTATGGCCAGGGCGTTCCGCGCGTTCTCGCCACATTGTGCGACACGATATTGTTGTTCGCCGGTCTGGAGCTGGATGGCGAACTGACCCCGGCGCTGGTCGATGAAGCGGCCAAAAGTTGCTTCCTCAATGAATCGTTTGAGCCGCATCCCCCTGCTGCCCCGCCGGTGGCTGAGCGCAGCGCCGTCAAGCTGGATTTTCCCGACCTCGGGTTCGATTTCGACCTTGAGCAAACGCTGAAAACCGATACGAACGCGGCACCGACCTCTGAATGGGCGGCTCTACCCGAGATCGAGTGGTTAGATGAATCCCTGACTGAGGAAAAATCGGTCATACCGCTCGTCAGCACACCCGCTCCCGCGCCTGTCGAACCACGCTCGACGGCGTCCATCACTTCACCCGCACTGCTTGAGTTCAAGCAACTACTCACCGCTCTGGGCGCTAAGGAGCATCGCCATGAGGCTCGGAACCGGGAAGGTCTGCGCTATTTTCGCAACCACTATCTTCAGTTGCTGCAGGGCGAAGATGCCGGATGGCTGGATGCCTGCGCACAGCGCATCGCCGAGGTGCAGGCCACACACCAGCCGGTGCTGGTCAGTCTAGCGACGCTGGCGACGCCAGGACGTGAGGGCGTGCTCTGTGCATTGCTGATCAATCCGACCTGGTGGCTGTACCGCGAAATCCGGCTGCGCCTGCACAGTCCTGACCTGGCGTTTGACCATGACGGCCAGACCTCGGCGGTTCGGCTGCTGGACGGCCACGATGCCCACCCGGTGTATTTGGCCTATCGCTGCCTGCACAAGGAACCCACTCCAGCGACCTTGTGGCTGGAATTGGAACTCTGTGACCATCGCGGGGAGTGGTCAGCCTACGGCAACCGGCAGGAAATCGGTCTGGACTGGGCAGGCGGCGGGCAGCATCGTGGGCGGCGGGCGGCGGGCGCTGAACCGCATGACCGATTCTGGCTCGATTTCCTGAGCGAACCTGACGCTGGAGCCTGGTTAGTGGATGGCGGCGGCGCGCTCAGCAGCACCTTGCCCCTGGAACTGGAAGAACATGTTGAGCGGACTCAGCATCTGCGGACGACGCATGAACAGACGCTGAGTCGCGGTACGCCGCTGACGCGAGCGTTGCTGATGGCGGTGGATCCGACCCAGGCACCGGCGCGGATTGAGCTGGTTTCGCGGCCGTTTATGGTGTTTGGTCGGCAAAGCGCTACCGCAGGCACCGGCTTTGGCGATTTCACGCTGGGGTTTGTTCCTAAATACAGTCGGATTTCCCGAATGCATTGCGTGGTGTGCGCACTGGGCGATCAATTGGTGCTGATGGCGGTGAGTGACCAAGGCTATACCTACACGGGACACAATGGCCACCGACTGGAATGTCAGCGTTGGGCACCGCTGGAATCCGGGGACATCCTGGATATTTGCGACCTGTACCACCTGAAGCTCTCGCTGACCTGGGATCACCGGGTAGACCATGAGACGCTGGACTGGGATCCTCAGGAACCCCGTGATCGATTTGGCCGCTATCTTCTGGAGCTGGTCGAGGTGCTGCATCAACGCGACCAGCAGGCAGACAATTCAGCCTTGCGGGCGAATCTGCGCAAACGTTATCTCCATCTGACGCATATGCAGGATCGGGTGGCTGAACTGAACGGCGTCGGCAATCCTGGCGCGTTGCTGTATGCCTGTTTTGAACGCGATGACGCATCCAGCCAGCAAATCAGGCATTACTACGTTCCCAAGTGGTTGCCGGTCGGCAGCGCTCCGGGGGATGGGCTGCGCATCCAGGCACCGGACGTGAAAGCGCATCATGCGGAACTGTTGTTCCGGGATGGCATGTACTGGATTCAGAATCTGGCGGAGGCAGAATCGGTGCGGATTGGCTGCCACGGGTTGGCAACCAACGAGGCGCTGGCGCTGGCAACGGGCGACACCCTGACGATCGGCTCGGTACGGTTCATGTTTGAGGGGTATTAGCGCAAGGCGAGAACGCCCAGGGCAACCCGACCCCAGCGCGAAAGTAGACTGGTCGGCACACCCTGCGACCTGTGCCGGAAATCAGTGGCGTCGGCGGATGGTTCCGTTCATCGGCCTTCAAGCAATGGCCACGGTGCGAATTGCTGTAACGCAGTAATTTTCATTGACCCCTGTGCAGTGAGTTTCTATAATCCGCACACTTCGTATGGCTGGACGGAAACCCCTGAAGTGCCGCAATGGAAGCCCTGATTCAGCGCCAACGAGAAAGAACGATTAAAACCAAAACCCGATTAAAATAAAGAAGATAACAATGTCCGGCATCGCACGGCGCCTCGACCATTTAGAATAATGCCATGGGCGCAAAACAGGTCACCCGGAAAATTATCGCCATTCAACTGCTCGTTACGCTGTTGATTGCGGTCATTTCGCTGTTGCTTGGCGGCGTTCACGCCGCTTATTCAGCGGTCGTCGGCGGCGGTATCAGCACCATCGTCACCCTGTATTTCGCCAGCAAGGTCTTCTCGGCCCGCATCGGCTCCCCTGCCGCCAACATCGCCCGGGCGTTTTATATCGGCGAAGTCGTCAAACTGCTGCTGACTATCCTCCTGCTCAGCATTGCGCTGCTCTGGCTGCACGTTTCACCCCTTCCGCTGTTGCTGGCGTATATGGCCGCGCTGCTGGCGTACTGGCTGGCCCTACCCTTTACCTTCCATACTTCGGTGAGAACGCTATGAGCGAAAGTGGTCATTCTACGACAGGATACATCGTCCACCATCTGACGCATCTTCAGATCGGCGAGGGGTTCTGGACTGTCCATATTGATACCATGTTCTTCTCGATCAGCCTAGGCACCCTGTTCCTGTGGCTGTTCATGAAGGCAGCGAAAACCGCGACGAGTGGCGTACCAGGCGGTCTGCAAAACTTCTGCGAAATCATGGTCGAATTCGTGGATACCCAGGTTAAGGATTCCTTCCATGGCCGCAACCCGGTGATAGCACCGCTGGCGTTGACGATCTTTGTCTGGGTGTTTCTGTGGAACTCCATGGATTTGGTACCTGTCGATCTGCTGCCGGCCATCGCCGCCGCTATCGGCATCCCCTATCTGCGCGTCGTACCCTCCACCGATCTGAATTCAACCTTTGGCATGTCGATCGCCGTGCTGTTGCTGGTTTACTACTACAGCATCAAGGTCAAGGGGCTTGGGCACTTTACGATGGAAATCCTGACCCATCCCTTCGGCAAGTGGTTCATGCCCTTCAACCTGCTCCTGCGAATCGTCGAAGACTTGGCCAAGCCCATTTCGCTCGGTCTGCGGCTATTCGGCAACTTGTACGCCGGTGAACTGATCTTCATTCTGATTGCTTTGTTGCCCTGGTGGATTCAGTTCACCCTCGGCTGGCCGTGGGCCGTGTTCCACCTCCTGATCATCACCCTGCAAGCTTTCATCTTCATGGTGCTGACCATCGTGTACCTGAGCATGGCGCACGAAGATCATTAAGCGAAACTCATTGCAAGTCTGACGGGTCGGCAGCCTCATCCGCCGCTGGCTCCCTGTAAACCCAAGGTTTTTTCATCCACACCCCCAACCTCTCAATGGGAGACAATAAATGGAAGCTGCAAGCCTGATTGCCAACGTGCAGAGTATGACCGTTATCGCCGTCGCGCTGATTCTGGGACTGGGTGCGCTAGGCACCGCGATTGGTTTCGCCCTGCTGGGCGGCAAGTTCCTGGAAGGCGCCGCTCGCCAGCCAGAAATGATTCCCACGTTGCAGGTCAAGATGTTCATCGTGGCGGGTCTGTTGGACGCGGTGACCATGATCGGCGTCGGTATCGCGCTGTTCTTCACCTTCGCCAACCCCTTCCTCGGCCCGGTGTTGCAGGCGCTCACCAAGTGATCCATCCGGATCATCCCGAACCGCCAACCCGTGTACCTGAGGAGGTATCCGCGTGAACTTCAATGCCACCCTCATTGGGCAGATGATCACGTTTGGCCTTCTGGTGCTCTTCA
>JAIFNF010000269.1 GCA_020047885.1 Gammaproteobacteria bacterium
GGGTGCGTTCGCCGATCCACAGGAAATGTGCGGAACCGTCATACCAGTCGCCGGTGGCCGGATCGCGCCGGGTCAGCGCCTGTTCGTAGCCCAGCAGCAGCGCCTCGTGCGAGGTATAGAACTGCACTTGCCGAACCTGGGGCGCAACCGCGGCGTCCAGTCCACAGGCGTGGATGAAGTCCAGGGTTTCGCCGATGCGGTCGGCCAGATCACGGTAGCGGGTGCCTTGCGGGCTGGCGCGGAGCATGTCGAGATTCCATTGCTGCACGTGATGCAGGTCGGCGAACCCCCCCTGCGCCAGCGCCCGCAATAAGTTCAGCGTGGCCGCGGATTGGGAGTAGGCGCGTAATTGCCGACGCGGATCGGGGCGGCGGGCTTCGGCGGTGAAGTCGAGGCCGTTCACGATGTCGCCGCGATAACTGGGCAGGGTCAGCCCGTCCCGGCTTTCCATCGGGGCGCTGCGCGGTTTGGCGAACTGGCCGGCCATGCGTCCGACCTTGACGATGGGGCAGGCGGCGGCAAAGGTCAGTGTGACCGCCATTTGCAGCAGCACCCGGAACGTGTCGGTAATGGCGCTTTCGTTGAAGTCCGCGAAACTTTCGGCGCAATCACCGCCCTGTAGCAGGAAGGCGCGTCCGGCAGCGACTTCGGCTAATTGTTGGCGGAGGGTGCAGATTTCGCCGGTGAACACCAAAGGTAGCGACCGAGCCAGTCGTTCCTCGACTTCGGCCAGCGTTCCGGCATCGGCATAGTCGGGCATTTGCGCCGCCGGGCAGTCCCGCCAGTGATGGGGCGTCCAGGCAGCGCGGAGGAGTGGCGAAGGTTGGGACATGCGGGGCAGGGCGCTGGAGTCAGAGGGCCGCATTGAGTGGCGCAGTGGTTGTAGGCCGCAGTTGTCGACGGGTACGGCCGACCTTCAATCGACGCTTGTGGTTATCCAGCAGCTTCAGAGTCGCTTCCACGTAGTCGTGCGATGACAAATGGTCGTCAGCATATTTTTGCAGGAGCCGCGACCATTGCTTGTGAATGGTGCAGGGCGATTGGCGGGAGCCGCCGGTCAGTGGGCAATCGGCGCAGCGCATTTTGCTCAAGGCGTTCATCACCGCCTGTTTTTGCCACTGCTGCCGATATTGGCTGGCGTGGACCTCAATCCATTCGAGGGCGCGCATTTGCCGTTCGTGATCGGGAAAGCCGCTAACATACTGGTTGATAGCGGCGATTTGTCGGAGCAGAAACTCGGTATCGGACACGTCCAGCGTGCGGGCGTCGCCGATAAAACGGGTAATGAGCGCTAATGTCGGGTCATCTACGATATACATGGTTTTTTACCCAGCCCTTACAACAGGTGCAAGGAATGATAGCAGCAAATGGTGCGATGCATCATTATTTACCGAGTAGACGATGGCATAGCCGTGATTGCGCCGGGGGTTGGGCTGCCGACGCGGTATGGACGCAGGGCGAGTAGTACCAAGCCCTGCGGTGTCTGGCGTCAATCCGCCAGCAGCCAGTCCCGCACGATAGCAATCTGGTCATCCGCCATGAGCGCCGGGGCGTGCCCCATGCCGGGGAATTCGATCAATTGCGCCCTGGGGCCGCGCTCGGTCATGGCGATGGCGTCGGCATGATTCAGCACATCGGAATGCACGCCGCGCAGCACCAGGGTCGGGCAGCGCACCGCGTCCCACACCGGCCACAGGTCAATATCCTTCAATTCCATCGTCTTGAAAACCTCGGCAATGCCGGGGTCATAGTTGGACGTATAGCGCCCGTCGTCCAGTTGCCGGGAACTGTGAACCAGCATGTGCCGCCATTGCTCATCCGTCAGCTTGCCAAAAGTAGCGGCGTAACCGCGCAGGACCTGATCCATGGCCTCGAAGGTATCAAAAGCGACAACTTGACCGACGTATTTGGCGATCCGTTTCAGCCCGGCAGCGGGGAGCAGTGGTCCCACATCGTTAATCAGCAGTTTATGAATGGGCGTACCGGCGTAACTGGCCAGGAACATCCCGATCAGGCCACCCATCGAGGTACCGACCCAGTCAATCCGTTCGGCGTCCAGTCGTGCGATCAGTGTGGCCAGGTCACTGACGTAGAGCGGGTAGGTGTAGTCGGTTTTGTCGTCCAGCCAGTCGCTTTTGCCACGCCCGACCACATCCGGACAGATCACCCGGTACTCGTGTTCCAGCGCAGCGGCCAGGAAATCGAAGTCGCGGGCGGTTCGGGTCATGCCATGGACGCAGATCAGCACTTTGGGATTGTCGGGGTTGCCCCATTCGGTGTAGTGAACACGGTGGAATCCGTGGGGACCGAGGGCGCGATAGTAGCGGGAGGTCATGGCCATAGTGGGGAGTGCTCGCGGTTGGTAGTGTCTCAACCTCCCATTGTGGGAGATTCGAGTTTTGAATTGACCGGATTTATCCAGTATTCTTAACCATAATATCAAGTTTCCTGTCCTTAGCTAACGGTCGCCGCCGTGGCTGTTTTTCAAAGAGAGTTCGATAATGGTGCTGTGTCCGTGCGGTTCTGTGCGTGATTATGAGGATTGCTGTGGCCCGATCATTGCGGGAACCCCGGCACCTACGGTTGAAGCGCTGGTGCGCTCGCGCTATACAGCTTTTGTCAAGTGCGCACTGGATCATGTCGAGCGTACTCATGCCCCGGAGGTTCGTGACGACTTCAATCGCGCTGATGCGGAACGTGTGACGCAACAATATGAATGGCGCGGTCTGGAAATTCGTCGCATTACCGAAGTCGGCGACACGGCGAAAGTGGAGTTTATCGTTCGATTTCGCTACGAACAGCAAGTGTTGTCTACAATCAGCGTGTCATCCTTTCGTCGCGATGATGGCCTGTGGCTTTATGTCAATACTGAGAGTAGTCAGATCGCGCCCCAACAAGTGATGAAGATCGGGCGTAATGACCGCTGTCCCTGTGGTTCAGGCAAAAAAGCCAAGAAATGTTGTGGCGCGACCCTGAGTGTAAAATGAGCGCAACACGACATTTTCAATGCACTATTTGCGGTCAGTGCTGCTATGGGCTGTTACCGCTGACCTGCAAGGATGCGTTTGCGAATGCCGCCCGCTTTCCATTGGGGTTTGTGTGGACAGCGTTGCGGCAAGGCAGCAAGGATTATGCGATGACCGCGACGCTGGGGACCACCCTCACCCTGGCTCACCGCAAGGAACTCGCGGTGATGATTGCGCCGACCGCTTACCTGCCCAAGTCATTTCCCTGTCCCGCGTTGAGCGACGACAACCGGTGCAGCATTCACCTCAATAAGCCGTCTCGCTGCAGGACTATGCCTTTTTACCCCTATCGCGATGAGCGTTATCAGGCCGAGTTGCTGAAGCCGCGCCCAGGGTGGGCTTGCGATACGTCAACGGCCGCGCCGGTCGTTTTCAAGGACCACCAGATCGTCTTTCGGAACGACTTTGATCAGGAAAGGCAGGCGTTGCTGGAGCAAGCCCCAATATTGCGGCGCTATGCCGATTACATGTTCAAGTATTCGCCCTGGCTGGTCGGCGCACTGACACAAGCAGCCAGTCAGACCAAGGCGGGTTCTGTGGTCACTAGCCTTTCTTCTTTTCTGACGGCGACCCGAAATGCGGATGCTGGACATATTGCCCGATTACAGTTGCCGGTTCTCAACGACTACGCGGCCAAGACGCAGGGAGATGCGCGACTGGCGGAATTTCACCAGAACTATCGAAACTGGTTCCAGGAAATGACCTATTTGTCCCAGCGCCAGCAAGATCAGATTGATGCGCAGATTTAGCGAATCGGCCTCCCAATGACCTCATCAATTTCCTGCTGAGTGTGCGAAAGTCCGCTCCTGTAGAATATTCTTGATTTTTATGACGACTGGAATGAACCCATGCCGCTTCTCCAACGAATTGAACAGCATTTCACCGCCAGTATCGACGCTAAACAGCGCACCCTGGACACCATGGGACCGCGCGTGGTCGAGGCGGCTGCACTCATGGCGGAACGCCTTCGCCACGGTGGAAAAATCCTGATCTGCGGCAATGGCGGTTCCGCCGCCGATGCGCAGCATTTCGCCGCCGAACTGGTCAACCGCTTCGAGATGGAGCGCCCCGGCCTGGCGGCCATTGCATTGACGACGGATAGCTCTGCCTTGACTTCGATTGCCAATGATTACGCTTTTGAACAGGTCTTCGCCCGGCAAGTGCGCGCTTTGGGCCACTCGGGCGACCTGTTGCTGGCTATTTCCACTAGTGGCCATTCGCCCAACGTGCTGGCGGCGATGGCGGCGGCGCAGGAGATTGGCATGATGACAGTCGCATTGACCGGGCGTGATGGCGGATCCATGGCTGCGCAATTAACCGGAAACGACCTGGAAATCCGCGTCAGCGCCACCGCGACGGCGCGGATTCAGGAAGTGCATATTCTGGTGATTCATTGCCTGTGTGATCTGATCGACCACGTGCTCTTTGGGCATGGAGGGGAAGCATGAAAATACAGTGGAAGCCGGGGATGGGTGTACTACTGCTCGTGGTATCTCTGAGCGGTTGCGCGGGGTTGCTGATTGGTGGTGCCGTGACTGGCGTTGGCATGGCCCATGACCGACGAACTGCGGGCACCGTGATCGATGATCAGAGTATCGAACTTAAACTTTACGATACCCTCAATCAGCAATTACCGCCCGGTAACCGGATCAGCATTACCAGCTATAACGGGACGGTATTATTGACCGGCGAAGTGATTTCCGATGGCGTCCGATGGCAGGCGGCGCAGATCGCACGTGCTTTCAATGAGCCCCCGATCCGGATGATTCACAACGAGCTGGTCATCGGGCCGCCCAGTTCGCTCTCCGTCCAGAGCAGCGATACCCTAGTGACCACCAAAGTCAAAACGGCGTTGTTCCAGATCCACAATATTCCCGATTTTGACCCGACCCGGGTTAAGGTGGTCACGGATCGGGGCGTGGTCTACTTGTTGGGGCTGGTGCGACCGGTTGAAGCCAATGCCGCTGCCGATGTCGCCAGTCAAGTCGGTGACGTACAGCAGGTGGTGACGCTGTTTGAGTACATCAACTAAGTTCCGCTACTTCACAATCTTCAATACGGGCTTGCGCCGGGGCGGCTTGGCGGGCGGTTGATCGGGCTGCGGTGGTGGTGGTTCGTCATCGCTGCCCCGTTCCTCACCGAAGGCCATGCCGTGACCGTTTTCGCGGGCGTAAATCGCCATGACCGCGGAGACCGGGATTTGCACCGAGCGTGACGAACCACTGAACCGGGCGCTGAATTCAATCCAGTCGTTGCCCAAGCGGAGGTTGTGCACTGCTGCCGGGTCGATGTTCAGGATGATCTGGCCTTCGCGGACATGTTGTTTTGGCACCGTCACGCCCGGTTGTTCGGCATCAACCAGAATGTGTGGTGTCAGGTTGTTGTCTTCAATCCACTCGTAGAGCGCGCGGATCAGATAAGGGCGGGTCGAGGTCATAGCGGCTCGGTGGGAAAGTGGGGAGTGATGGAAGAAGTCGGGAGTGAGGGATCAGGGAGATAGAGATGTCGCGAACGGTTCGCTCATCCCTACTCGCTCATCCCTGATCACCTTGGGTTAATGCACGTCCTTCCAATACTCTTTCTTGAGCAGGTAGAACACGACCGTGGCCAGCGCCAGGAACAGCAACACCCAGATGCCCAGGCGTTGGCGCTCCTGTTTGATGGGTTCCCCGACATAGGACAGGAAGTTGGTCAGATCGCCTACGGCTTCCTTGAACTCCGGCGGACTCATGCTGCCCGACTGGGTCAGCTTAAAGCCTGACAGGGTCTTGACCTGATGGCCGGCAGCGTCCTTGTGCGTGGTGTAGACCGCTTCCTGCATTCCCTGCAATTCCCACAGCACATGCGGCATACCGGCGTTCGGGAACACCGCATTGTTGACGCCGAAGGGCCGGGTGGGGTCCTTATAGAAGGTTTGCAGGTAGGTGTAGAGGTAATCCACGCCGCGCGAACGGGCGATCACCGTCAGATCGGGCGGGGCAACGCCAAACCATTGCTTGGCGTCGGCCTTGGGCATGGCGTTTTTCATGGTGTCGCCCACCTTCGCGCCGGTGAAGATCAAGTTGTTTTTCACCTGTTCATCGGTCAGACCGATGTCGCGCGCCATGCGGTTATAGCGCTGATAATCCAGCGAATGGCAACCCATGCAGTAGTTAACAAACAGCTTGGCACCATTTTGCAGAGAGCCGTGATTGGTCAGGTCAATCGGCGCAGTCTGCAGTGGAAAGCCGCCGCCAGCGGCGAACGTGAATCCCGGCAAGGCCAGAAATGCGAGTGCGATGATCATTTTTTTCATTTTGTCACCCTTTCTGGTACGGGCTTGGTCGTTTCAAACGCGGGCAGGATCGGCAGCACAAAGAAGAACCCGAAATAGATAATCGAGCAGATTTGCGCCAGGGTGGTGCGCCCCGGCGTGGTCGGCAGTGCGCCCAGATAACCCAGGATCAGGAAGGAGATGACGAACGCCGCCAGCACCAGTTTGAACAGGAGGCCACGATAGCGGATCGACTTGACCGGACTGCGATCCAGCCAGGGCAGGAAGAACAGCATGACAATCGCCGCGCCCATGGCCAGCACGCCCCAGACTTGAGTACCCGCGAAGGAGGGCACGGCACGCAAAATCGCGTAGAACGGCGTGAAGTACCAGACCGGGGCGATGTGCGGCGGCGTCACCATCGGGTTGGCTGGATCAAAGTTGGGATGTTCCAGGAAATAACCGCCCATTTCCGGGACGAAGAAAATAATGGCGGCGAAGAAGATCAGGAACACCATCGCGCCGAACAAATCTTTGACCGTGTAGTAGGGATGGAAGGGGATGCCATCCAGGGGTTTGCCATCCGGGCCTTTGACTTTCTTGATTTCCACGCCGTCGGGATTGTTGGAGCCGACTTCATGCAGGGCGATGATGTGCGCGACTACCAGACCCAGCAGCACGATCGGCAGGGCGATGACGTGCAACGAGAAGAAGCGGTTCAACGTGGCATCGGAGACGACGAAATCGCCGCGAATCCAGATCGACAGATCCGGGCCAACCACCGGAATAGCGCTGAACAGGTTAATGATGACCTGCGCGCCCCAGTAGGACATCTGACCCCAAGGCAGCAGGTAGCCCATGAAGGCTTCGGCCATCAGCAGGAGGAAGATGACCACGCCGAAGATCCAGATCAGTTCCCGGGGCTTCTTGTAGGAGCCGTAGATCAGCGCCCGGAACATGTGCAGGTAGA
>JAIFNF010000327.1 GCA_020047885.1 Gammaproteobacteria bacterium
CCGAGAATCCGCACCCCCAGACCGGGGCCAGGGAACGGATGGCGGTAGACCATCTCGAACGGCAGACCCAGTTCCACCCCCAACCGACGCACCTCATCTTTGAACAACTCCCGCAACGGTTCCACCAGTTTCAACCGCATCGCCGCCGGCAACCCGCCGACATTGTGGTGGGATTTGATGACATGGGCTTTCCCGCTCTTCGCGCCCGCCGATTCAATCACATCCGGGTAAATCGTGCCCTGAGCCAGCCATTTGACGTTGCGCAGTTTCTGGGCTTCTTCCTCGAAAATCGCCACGAACAACCCGCCGATAATTTTACGCTTCTGCTCGGGATCGACCACGCCCACCAGCGCGGACAGAAACCGCGCCTCGGCGTCTACCCGGATCACCCGTACCCCCAGATGCTGGCCAA
Source organism: Gammaproteobacteria bacterium (assembly GCA_020047885.1). The sequence goes on from JAIFNF010000327.1 coordinate 413, forward strand.
ACGTGGTCATCACCTGATCGCCTTCATGCATCCGCAACAGGCCGGTATCGACGAAGACGCAAGTCAGTTGTGCGCCGATGGCCTCATGCAGCAACGCCGCCACCACCGAAGAATCGACGCCTCCGGACAGGCCCAGCAGCACCTCATCATCGCCGACTTGAGAACGAACGGCGGCGATACTATCCTCGATAATATTGCCGGTGGTCCACAACGGCTCACAGCCGCAGATGTCGAGCACGAAACGCCGCAAAATGCGCTCACCCTGGCGGGTATGCGTCACTTCCGGATGAAATTGCACCCCATACCAGCGCTGCTCCTCATTCGCCATCCCGGCGATGGGACAGGTCTCGGTGCTGGCGATGCGGATAAAGCCGGGCGGCAGCACCGTCACCCGGTCGCCGTGGCTCATCCACACATCCAGCAACCCGTGACCTTCCGGACTGGCGTGATCTTCAATCGCCCGCAGCAACGTCGAGTGACCATGAGCGCGGACCTGGGCGTAACCAAATTCCTGATGATCCGACGACGCCACCTGCCCGCCGAGCTGCATCGCCAAGGTCTGCATCCCATAGCAAATGCCGAGTAACGGCACTGCCAAATCAAGCACCGCTTGCGGAATGCGCGGCCCGGCGGTGACTGTCGTGGACTCCGGGCTGCCGGAAAGAATGATGCCGTGCGGATGAAAGGCGCACAGGGCGTCAGGATCAGCATCCCAGGGATGAATTTCACAGTACACGCCAACTTCCCGCACCCGGCGGGCGATCAACTGCGTGTATTGAGAGCCAAAATCCAGAATCAGAATACGGTCAAGATGAATATTGCGGGCGGTCATCACGGTACTCCCCTCCCCTTCGATCAGGGAGGGCCAAGGTGGGAGGATGGAGAGTCAAGGACAGCGGGAAATCAATCGACCCGATAATTGGGCGCTTCCTTGGTAATCGTCACGTCGTGAACATGGCTTTCGCGCATCCCGGCGCTGGTCACGCGAGTAAAAGCGGGTTTAGTCCGCATTTCGGAAATATCCTGACAGCCGACGTAGCCCATGCTGGAGCGCAACCCGCCCATCAGTTGATTGATAATCGCCAGGACACTGCCCTTGTAGGGCACCCGACCCTCGATGCCCTCCGGCACCAGTTTCTCCACCGCGCTGCCTTCCTGGAAATAGCGGTCGCTGGAGCCGTGCTGCTGCGTCATCGCGCCCAGTGAACCCATGCCGCGATAGGATTTATAAGACCGTCCCTGATACAACTCCACTTCGCCCGGCGCTTCCTCGGTGCCGGCAAACAGGCTGCCGATCATCACGGAATGCGCCCCGGCCACCATTGCCTTGGCCAGATCGCCGGAATAGCGAACACCACCGTCCGCAATCACCGGGACATCACAATCGCTCAAAGCCTCGGCTACATTAGCGATGGCGCTGATTTGCGGGACGCCAACGCCGGCGATGATCCGGGTCGTACAGATCGAACCGGGGCCAATCCCGACCTTTACCGCATCGGCCCCGGCTTCCACCAGATCACGCGCGGCAGCCGCCGTCGCAATATTGCCGCCGATCACCTGCACCTGGGGATAATGCGCCTTGACCCAACTCACCCGATTCAGGACATTGCGGGAATGACCATGCGCGGTGTCCACCACGATGACGTCCACCCCGGCGCTGACCAGAGCGGCGACTCGTTCATCAGTGTCGCCACCCGTGCCGACCGCAGCGCCCACTCGCAACCGCCCCCATTCATCCTTGCAGGCCAGCGGAAAATCGCTGGATTTCTGGATATCCTTCACCGTGATCATCCCGCGCAACTGGAACCGCTCATTCACCACCAGCACTTTTTCAATCCGATGCCGATGCAACAAGGTGACGACTTGTTCCCGGCTGGCACCTTCACGGACGGTGACCAGACGCTCCTTGGGGGTCATAATGGCGCTGACCGGCGCGTCCATCTTATGCTCGAAACGCAAATCGCGACTAGTGACGATCCCCACCAGATCCTCGCCGTCCACCACCGGCACTCCGGAAATGTGGTGGGCGCGGGTCAGAGCCAATACCTCACGAATGCTGGCGTCAGGGCGGGTCACAATCGGATCGCTGATCACGCCGCTTTCGTATTTCTTGACCCGCCGCACTTCCTGAGCCTGTTTTTCAACGGGCATGTTTTTGTGGATAATCCCGATACCGCCTTCCTGAGCCAGAGCAATAGCCAATCGCGACTCGGTCACCGTATCCATGGCGGCCGACACCAGGGGAATATTCAGAGTAATGGCGCGAGTCAACCGGGTCTTGAGGCTGACATCCTTGGGCAGCACCTCGGAATAGGCGGGCAACAGCAGGACATCATCAAAGGTCAGGGCTTCTTGAACAATACGCATGGGCAGGGCCTCAAGACTTGAGTCATGAATTAAACCGGTCATTATAAATTTGCGCATAGCGCCGGTAAATGACGATATTAGCCTTTCAGCCAAAGGCTTTGCATTGTAAAATGCCGGAGTTAAAAGTTTCTTGTAACATATTAGATAATTTCTTTCTCTGCCAGTTTAGACGACCGCCAACGGAACCACCGCCGTGACCCAGCCCGCCAGTAGCCCCGCCGATAATGACCGGCGCGAATTTCATCGTATCCACTATCCAGCCTTGGAGCGTCCCTGGCTGTTTATTGGAAAACAGGCTTACGAAGTGCTGGACATTTCCGTATCCGGTTTGCGCTACGTTGACCCCAATACGCCGATGCCCAATCTGCATGATCAAATCCAGGGCGCGCTCCATTTCCGGCATGGTGGCCGGCACACCAAGACGCCACTCTCTATTCGAGGCACGGTCGTGCGCACTCAAGACCAGGAAATCGGTCTGCATTTCAACCGCGAAATTCCCTTCAACGTCCTGCTGGCCGAACAACAATACCTGCGCAAGCATTACCCGATGTGGTCATAGCCCCGCGCAAGAAACCGGACGGTCACAACCAGTCCTGCCAAGCATCGCCAGCCGCCATCCGCTAAAGTACGGCGTGATTTCCCCATACAAAGAAGACGCCCCATGAAGCTGGATCTGATCAGCCGCTACCCTGAAACCACCCCCAAACCCACGCCCCTGCTCTTCGTTCACGGTTCATTCTCGGACGCCCGCGTCTGGGATGTGCACTTCCTGCCCTATTTCGCCAAGCAGGGCTATGAAGCCCATGCGGTCAGTCTGCGCGGCCATGGACTCAGCGAGGGCCACGAGCGGTTACACCGTTGGCGATTGGCCGATTACATTGCTGACTTGGCCAAAGCGGTGCAAACCATGCCCCATCCGCCGCTGTTGATAGGCCATTCCATGGGTGGCATGGTGATTCAGAAATATCTGGAGGATCACGCCGGGATCGCCGGGATGGTGCTCATGGCCTCGGTGCCGCCACAGGGCCTGTTCCCGACCAACCTGCACATGGCCATGCGCCATCCACTCCTGTTCCAGCAGATGATGATGTTCGCCATGCTGGGTCCCAGCCATGGCTCGGTTAAAATGATGCAACGCTTGCTGTTCTCCAAAGATATGCCGCTGGCGAAGCTCCAGGATTATTTCGATCTGGTACAGGCCGAATCGCAGATGGTGGCACTGGACATGATGTGGTTCAACCCGCTGCGGCTAAAACCCGGACAGTTGTGGCTGCCTTTGCTGGTGATGGGCGCACAGCATGACGTGTTCGTTTCGCCGGCGATGGTGCAGGAAACCGCCCGTTTCTATCGCACCGAAGCGCAGATTTTGCCGAACATGGCTCATGCCATGATGCTGGAAATGAACTGGCATGAGGCGGCAGAGATGTTGCTGGGCTGGCTGAACCGAACCATCGACGCACGAACCCCGACACCCATATGAGGATTGAGCCACGGAAAAACACGGAAAAACACGGAAGATTCTTTATTTTCCGTGCCTTCCGTGTCTTTCTGTGGCTAGGCCTTAAGGAGTATGGGAATATTTTTTGCGAGTTGCCTTAATGGCCACAGCAGAATCCCAGCCCTATCGCAACATCCGCCGCAGGATTTTGCCGACATTAGTTTTCGGCAGTTCGTCGCGGAATTCAACGCGACGCGGCACCTTGTAACTGGTCAGATGCTCGCGGCAATGGGCAATCAGTGCCTCCGCAGTGAGCGCAGGATCCTTCCTGACCACGACTATCTTGACCGCCTCGCCCGACTTCTCATCCGGCACCCCGACCGCCGCCACTTCCAAAACGCCAGGATGCTGAACCACGATGTCCTCGATCTCATTCGGATAGACGTTGAAACCGGACACTAGAATCATGTCTTTCTTGCGATCCACAATCCTCACATAGCCCCGGTCATCGACATAACCGATATCGCCGGTGCGCAGATAGCCGTCCCCGGTCATCACTTTTGCGGTTTCTTCCGGTCGCTGCCAATAACCGTGCATGACCTGCGGGCCGCGAATGCAAATCTCCCCCACTTCTTCCACACCAATCCCCCGTTCTCGATCGTCGTCATCGCGGATTGACAATTCCGTTGACGATAAGGGCAGGCCAATACTGCCGTTGTACTCGGGCAAAGTCAGCGGGTTGATGCAGGCCGCTGGCGAGGTTTCGGTCAGGCCATACGCCTCGATCAGCGGTATCCCGGTCACCTGCTTCCAGCGTTCGGCCACCGCCCGTTGCACGGCCATGCCGCCGCCTAGACTGATTTTTAACGCGCTGAAATCCAACTGGTCGAAGCCGGGCGTATGCAACAGGCCGTTAAATAACGTATTCACCCCGGTAATGGCGGTGAACCGCACCTTGCCCAGTTCCTTGACAAAGCCGGGCATGTCGCGGGGATTGGTGATCAGGATATTGTGGCCACCGACTTTCATAAAGGTCAGGCAGTTCGCGGTCAGCGAGAAAATGTGATACAGCGGCAACGCCGTAATAATGGTCTCTTCCGTCAGCTTGGAGAACGGCTTCAACCAGGCCGAAGCCTGTTGCAGATTCGCCACCAGATTACCGTGCGTCAGCATCGCGCCCTTGGAGACGCCGGTGGTGCCGCCGGTGTATTGCAGAAACGCCAGATCATCGTGATTCAGTGGCACATCGGACAAAGTCTTCCCCGCGCCCTCGCTCAGCACTTGCCGAAAGGGAATAGCGCCAGGAATATTCCACGCCGGGACCATTTTCTTCACATACTTCACGACAAAATTGACCAGTAGCCGTTTGGGGAACGGGAACAGATCGCCCAGTTGCGTCGTGATAATGGTCTTGACTGGCGTTTTTGCCAGAACCTCTTGCAGGGTATGGGCGAAATTCTCGATGATGACAATCGCCGTCGCCCCAGAATCAATCAGTTGATGCTCCAATTCACGCGGCGTATAGAGCGGATTGACATTCACCACGACCATCCCCGCCCGCAATGCGCCAAACAACGCAATCGGATATTGCAGGGCGTTCGGCATCATCATCGCGACCCGGTCGCCTTGGTTCAGCCCCCGCGCTTGCAACCAGGCGCCAAAATCACGGCTGAGCCGGTCAATGTCCCGATAGCGCAGGGTGACGCCCATATTGGAATAGGCAGGCAGGTCAGCGAACCGCTCACAACTCTTTTCCAGAATGTCCTTGAGCGACGCAAACTCGTTTAAATCGATCTCCGCCGGGACGCCCGCCGGATATTCTTTCAGCCAGATTTTTTCCATCTTTATTCTCCTCCGGTTACTTTGTTTGCTTATCCGAGCCGGCTTCACCCTGGAAAATCGCCCCGCTTCAACCACACTTGAAATCAGTCCATTGCCCCGATGATCCGCCGATGCCACTCTCCGAACCTGTGCCCATAAAAACCCGTGACCGCATTGTGCAGACCAGCCTGCAATTGTTCAATGAACACGGCGAACCGCGCATCACCACCAACCATATTGCCGATGAATTGGACATTAGTCCCGGCAATCTGTACTACCACTTCCGCAACAAGGACGACATCATCTGGCTGCTGTTCGAGCAGTTCGAGCGACAAATGAATACCGTCCTGCAAGTCCCGGAGCGACGGGCACCGGATATGGAAGATATGTGGCTCTACCTGCACCTGGTTTTTGAAACAATCTGGGAGTACCGGTTTTTCTACCGCGACCTCGACAATCTCCTCAGCCGCAACAAAAAACTGCGCACGCATTTCCGCCGCATTATCGAACGCAAGGTCACCACCGCCGCCGCCATCTGCCAGGGTTTGGTGGGCGCTGGTGTGATGAACGCGACGGCTGAAGACATCACTGCACTGGCCAACAATATCGCCGTCGTCGCTACCTACTGGCTGAATTTCCAGCGCATCCGCGCCAGCGCTGCGACCGTGAATCAGGACAGCGACCACCTGGCGCTGGGCGTTTATCAGGTGCTGTCGCTGGTGGCTCCCTTTCTGCGCAGCGACGCCCGGCAACTGCTGCAACACATCAGCCGCGAGTATTTGACGTAATCGCTGCCAACTGATCCAGCGTGGCGCTCAATTCCCGCACCAACCGGGGGCGAGAGGGCGTTGGTGCCGTCAGTCCCCGCTGATTACGCAGACCGCTGTAATAATGGCGGTTGGGATCTTCCAGCACCTCCAGCCGCATCCGGATGCCATGCCGGACCAGGATGGGTTCCAGTTCGGCGCGTCGGGCCAGCAAATCCTGGCGCGTGGTCTGATAGGCGTGTTCACAGACCCAGAGCCGACTGGAAAAGCTGAAAACATTGGTGAAAAACATCTTGGCGTCGTCGCGGTTCGGCTCGAACAGGATCACGTCAGACTGGGCAAATTCGGTCTGGTATTTCTCCATCCCGACCTGCAACCGCGAATGGATCAAGGCGCGGAAGGTCTGGGACAGCACCACCGGCA
>JAIFNF010000139.1 GCA_020047885.1 Gammaproteobacteria bacterium
CTGGCGAACTCCTGACGCTCCTCTGGTGTAGACGCCACCGGGGTCAATGGTTCGCTGGCGGGTTCGGTCGCTGGCGGTGCAATCACGGGTTGGGAATCGCTGAGGGCATCCTCCAATGCTCGCGCCGGCGCTTCCACCGCTGCCGGTTTTGGCAGCGCCGGAAGACCAGGTAATGCGCTGGAATCAGCCACCGGCGGCAAGGTTTGAGACGATGCGGTACCCTGAACTTCAGGTGCAACTGCTGACAGGGGGAGTGAGTCTGTAGCGACTGAATGTGGAGTCAATGGTGTCTGGGGAATCGGTTCCGCTGGTGGAGACGGAATTGTTGGAGTGGCAAGCGCCTGCGGCGTTGATGGCGTCAACACGGCGTCCGTTCCGGTCGGTAATGAACATTGACTCTGTTGTTGCGCCAGATCCGTCAACCGTTGTTCGAGCCGGAGGCGTAACTCCCGTTCAACTTGCCGAGCCTCGGTTAAAGCACCATCCAGCGCAGCGTCCGGTGTCAGTGAGGCGGCTTCGCCGGACAACACCGGTGTAGAACTCCGGGTCATGCTCCAGAAAACAGCTCCAAGCGCCAGCAAGAGGGCAAATACCGCCACACTCCAGAAATACCGTGAACCGACCACCACATAACGCAGCGCCGAAGGCGGATTTTCCACCACGGGCGATGGACGGGCTTCATCAGGCGGCGGCGATGTTTCCGCACCCGACAGCGCTTCGGGTTCAACCGGCTTGGCCAGCAGCGTTGCCAGCGGTTCCGCAGACGCTTGAGGCGGCAGCTCAGGCGGTAAATCAGGCAACGGTTCGGAAGGCGCAGTCGGTGGCGCTGGCTCGGCAGCAGGTTCGGGGGCGGGTGGTGATTCACTGGTCGCTATTGGGCGCAGGGTCGTGGCTTCCCATTCGGGAATCATGATGTCCGGGATCACTCGCTCAGACGGCGACTCCGATGCAAATATCCCTCGGACGGAGACTCCCGAATCGGCCCACTGACGATCCGGCGAAAACCCCCAGTGCGCAACCACCGGTCGACCGGCAACGAGGAAAATCTCGTTTTCGGTCGGTGGACTCAGCACGGCCTTGAGGATCGCGCCGAGTTGGATACGCTGCATATCGCCGGAAGCGATATAGCGCTCGGCCATGGTTCGTCCACGCTCCAACAGGGCGTGCATCCGGTCGAGAATCGGCTGACGTTCGGCCTCTGGCCAATCACTCAACACGACCGGTGGTTGATCCGGCTCCCCCTCGGTATACCAGTCAATGCGGTTGTGGGCGCGGTCCACGACCGGTTCCGCCAGTAAATCTGCGGTATCTGATCCCAGTTCGCTGGCCAGCACCGCCCGGATTTGCGGGTACAGCGCATACAGCGGTTGACCGAATCCACCGCGCTCCCGCACCCCATCCAGGGAAACGCTGCTAAGAAGAATTTGCTCCCTCATGGCCGCCATGCCTCATAATATTGTTGATATTCAAGCTGCTGGAATCTTCCGAATCGGCCATTCCTGCTGATTCAGTAGCATTTTCTCCAGTTCACGGGTCAGATCGACGTTTGCCCCGCCGGGCTTTTTGACCTCACGGCGCGAGCAGGAATCCAGCGGCCAGATGCCGACTTTTTCATCCAGATTAACTTCTTTCCATTTAGCGTGACCGGTTTGACGGAGTTGATCGAGGTTGGCACGGATTGCCTGGCCGAGTTGTGCTAACCGTTGGCAACGCTGGACGAAATAGGGCGTCTTTTTACCGGAAAAATCAAAGCTCATCAGCACTGCCTTAACCGTAATCGTTGATGCGTCTTCGGTCAGCCAGTCGTAATCTTTTTTACTAATCAGGGTCGGCTGGTACTCGCGCAACATCCGGGGATCATCGAGCGGTACGAAATGGACGTTCGCCAGCATCGCGGCAAACTCCGGACGGGTAATCAGATTGCCTACCTTGGTAAACAGACTGACCGGCTTGCCCGCTACATAGAACATGGCGTCGGCTTCACCCTTCAATACCGCGGTGACGCCTTGCAACGGCGGCAGATTGAGCAATTCCGCCGGTTTGACGCCAGTCATCTGCAACAGGTTGGTTGCCGTCAGCCAGCTCCCACTACCCGGTTCGCCCACCGCCACCCGCTTGCCCTGCAGGTCATTGAAGGATCGAATCGCCTTGCTGGCAAACAAATGCACTTCTTCATTATAGAACGGAAAAATCAACCGTAGCCGTTCAGCGACTTGGCGCATTTCCGGACTCTCGGAGCGGCTGAGAAACCCCAGCACGTCGGATTGTACGATACCCAGAGCCGCATTTTCCTTGCTGTTCATGCGCTTGATATTGTCGATGGAACCTTGGGAATCCTTGACCAGGATGTCCAGACCGACCGGTTTAGCGATGCCGGCTATGTCGTTGCCAAACTGAATATAGGTGCCGGTTCGGGAGCCGGTGACCATACCGATCTGTTCGGCGTTGGCGTCTTCAGCGAAAGCCGGGCCAGCCAACCCCATCAGGAAGAACAGACTGCCGATCAGCAAACGATTCATGGGAAAACTCCGGGTACGGTTGTTCAACGGCGTAGACTCCTTTCCAAGTCTTGCAGCGTCGGATCAAACTGCGATTTCAATTCATCTTCCAGATCACGTCGGGAACCGGACGGCGGCGGGGGCGTCAGCGGTGTTGGACGAACCGATTCCGGCGTCAGCCTTGGTGCGGGTTTAGGTTCGGGCGCGGGGTGCGGTTCAGCGGCTAACACCGGTTCGGGGGCGGGGCGGGGTTCGGGGGCGGGGGCAGGTTCGGGGGCGGGACGCGGTTCGGAAGCGGGACGCGGTTCGGAAGCTGGAATCGGTTTGGGCATCACGTTAGTGCGAAGGTCGCCAGGCGGTTTGGTCGGCAATCCCGACGGAACCGGATCAGGCGCATGGGCTTGGCGATTGAACCACCACCCTCCGCCGGCGACTGCCGCCGCGATGACCGCGATGGCTAGAAACCACCCGATCCAACGACTCCGTTGTGCTTTCCCGGCCACGTCCGGCGGCGAGGGAGTCGATGTCGGTACGGACGGTCGTTCAGGAAGCGGTGGCGGTGCGGGTGGAGCCGCAATCGGCTCGGAAAGGATTTGGGGCGTGCCTGGGGGGCCGAATACCCGGACTTCACTATCAAGGGGCGTGGAAATGATCCGTCCTTCTACCCGCCGGGTGGGAGGCTCATTGAAACGATTTGGCGAAGACTCCGTCCGACGGGTTACGACCTGAGTCGGTAAGTTTTCCTCTTCCGCTTCCAGCCCCCCGCCCATCTCGGGAATCGGCATGTCGGGAATGGGCAAATCAGCAGGATGCAATTCCGGCAACGGTGGCGGCGATACTGGCGCAGGTTGCAGAGGGGGTTGCAGCGGCGATTTGGGTGCCGCACTGACCTGCGTGCCGCTAATGATCCGCCGTTCAGCGCTTTTCAGACCGGCTTCGATGTCGAGTTCCAGCGGCCAGACAAAGGTCAGGGCGGCGGTTTCCATCAGCCCCTGGCCACGCACCGCCAGGCGATAGGGCATGTTTTCCAACTGAAACGCCAGTTCGGGATGAATCATGAATTTCAGCGCATCGCCGCTGTACCAGACTTCTGCAGGCTGCAACCAGCATTCCGCGCCCTGCCAGCCGCCCGGACCGAGGTGGTTGGCCGCAAAGCCGTGACGACTCAGGGCGAATTCGAAGGTTTCCAAAGTGCGTGGCAGGCCTTCCAGGGTCACAATGGCATGGCCCATCGGACGTTGTGGATCTTCGGAAACGCGGACTGACAGCATGGACATGAGGATCTCCAGAAAACCAGGCAAACAGTGGAAACCGAGGATTCGGTTTGCCTCAGGGCTTATTGTAGAATATTTCGTACCGAAAATGAGACCGCAAGACTGCTTGAAGGGCTTCAACGATCCCCAGGCAATTCCTCCGCCTCAGCCTGGCTCATGGCCTCGCGCAACCGGGCGATCCGAATGGGCTTGGCGAGGGTAATCACCGAGCGGAGTCCCTTAAATTCCGCCAGCAGTTGGGCATCCCGGGCGTATTGCGGGCTGTAACCGGTGATGATAATCAACCCGGACTGATAACCCTGCTCGGTCAGCCAGACCACCAGTTCGTTGCCGTCCATCTCCGGCATGACCATATCCAGCACAATCAGCGTGGGTGGGGCTTCCAGGTAGGCCGCCTGGAAGGCGTGGCCGTTCGTCGTCACCCGCGTTTCATACCCCAAATCCGTGGCCACCCGAGCCACCATCTCGCCAAATTCCGGTTCGTCATCGACAATCAACAAGCGTTTTTCACTCATCACTCCATCCTCATCCCGCCGACAGTTCAAGGTGATCCAGTTTCAACACGACCAGTTTGAGGCTGGGGTCATCCGGGTCGGCATGTACAGTGAAGCCCAGTATCCGGTTCAAACGGAGCATTGATTGGTTTTCCCGCAGCACTTCACCATAAATCTCACCAATGCCCCGCGCCCGTGCGTAGTCGATGATCCGTTGCATGAGCTGCTGCCCGAGTCCCTGACCCATCAGCGTCCGGTCGAGCATGATCGAGTACTCGGCGCGGTCTCGACCCGGATCGGCACTGAGGCTGACGATGCCGTAAATCGTCGCCTGGCCGGGCAGACCGGGACCGACCGCCACCAGCGCCATTTCCCGGTGATAGTCAATCTGCGTCAGGGACGCCGCCATCGCGTGACTGAGTTCCCGAATCGGCTGGAAGAAGCGTCGGCGTAGATCATCCGGCGACGCTCGCCCGACCAGGGCTTGCAGCGCCGGTTCATCTTCCGGCAGCACCGGGCGCACCAGCAGTTCCTGGTCATCCGGCAGACGAATCGATTCTTCCAGCGCTTTCGGATACGGGCGGATGGCCAGCCGTTCCGCTGGATTGGTTAGGGCGGAAGCCACCTCGATGCGGACATCCAGCGCCAGCAAGCCCTGGGCATGGCTCCACAGCGGGTTGATGTCCAGCGCCGCCAGTTCGCCCAGATCCACGACCATCTGGGAAATTTTCACCAGTGCCAGCGCCAAGGCATCGAGATTAGGTCGGCGCAACAGGCTGTAGCGCAGGCGCTGGTAGATGCGGGTTTGCGCCATGATCTCGCGGGCCAGGTGCACATTCAGCGGCGGCAGGCCATAGGCCAGATCATCAATCGCCGAAGCATCCGGGCCGCCTTGCCCAAAGTAGATCATCGGGCCGAAGCGTCCCCCGGATCGTACGCCCAGCGTCAACTCGTAAGCACTTTCGCGGGCGATCATCGGTTGCAGGATAAACCCATGACAGCGGGCGGTGGGAGCAACCGTTTGCAACCGCGTCAGCCGTTCCTCCGCCGCGTGCTGCACCGCTTCCGGGGTACTCAGAAAGCTGGCGGCGCCGCCCAGTAGCGCCGACTGCGGGACGTCCGGGGCCAGAATTTTCAGCACCATCGGCTGGCGACAATCCGCCATCAGTGCCGCCGCCGCCGCCGGCGTCTCCGCCCAGCGGGTCTCCATCACTGGCAGGCCATAGGCGCGCAACACCTGCACCGCTTCGTATTCGTCCAACTGCCGGCGACCGGCCGCCCAGGCCCTGGCCAGAATCGTCCGCGCCGTGGTCACGTCGGGGGTGAAGGCTTCCGGCAACGAAGGCGGCGTTTCCATCAACAGCGCCTGGTTGCGCCGGTACTGCACCAGGCGCATGAACGCCTGCACCGCAGCGCTGGCGGTTTCGTAGGTCGGCGCCTGGCGGGCCAGCAGTCGGCGGCGGGCTTCAGCCCCGGCGTTTGGTCCCGGAATGCTGGCGAGGATAACCCGGGGACTTTTCGCCAACCGTTCAATCACCGCCTCAGCGACCGCTTCCGTGTCGCTGAACACACTGGGGGTTTTGATCACCAGGATGCCATCGACACCCGGATCAGCCAATAGCAGATCCAGCGCCTGCCCATAGGCTTTAGCGTCGGCCTGATCGCCCAGATCGATGGGATTGAGCAGCGAACCGGGATCCATCAGCGGCTCCAGACCCTGCTGAGTGGTCGCGGAGAACTGAGCTAACCGTCCGCCAAAATGGTAGAGCGTGTCGGTCGCCAGCAGACTCATGCTGGAGCTGTTGCTGAGAATGGCCAGTCGGTCGTTCTGCACCCGCTTGGCGGCCTTGAGCACTTCGACCATTTGCAACAATTCGTCGCTGTCATCGACCCGCAACAGACCGGCGCGGCGAAAGGCGGCGGCGTAAACAGCATCATCCGGTTCTTCGGGATAGCGGCGCGGTTTGAGGACGATCACCGGCTTCAGGCGGGCCGCGCGCCGGGCGGCGGACAGAAATTTGCGGGCGTCGGCAATGTGTTCAACGTACAGCAGAATCGCCTGGGTGTGGGCATCGCCAGCCAGATAGTCCAGCAGATCGGCCAGATCGACATCCAGCCCGGCCCCCAGGTGAATCAGATGACTGAAACCAAACCCGTAGTGATGGCCAATGTCGAGAGCGGTTTGGCCGATGGTGTCGGATTCGGTGATGAACGCAATCGGTCCGGCGCTGCGCGGTGGCGGGCCGAGGCTGACTTGGAGATGAGCCTGCGGGACGTTGAACCCGCTTGAACCCGGCCCCAGCAACCGGATGCCGCAGGTCTGAGCCGCGCTGGCCAGGGCGTCCAGCAGTCCCTTGTCGGCATCGACCCCCGGCAGCGCGCTGACCAGCAGCACCGCCCGCGCCCCGCGTTCGCCCAGTTGCTGGAGCAGTAGCGGAACCTCGGCCAAGGGGCGGGTAATGACTGCCAGATCCGGCGTCAGCGGCAAACTGGCAATGTCGGGATAGGTGAGGGCACCTTCCAGCGCCCAACGCTTGGGGTCCACCGGCATCACCGGCCCTTTGAAGCCGCCGCGCATCAAGTTACGGGCGATGCGCACGTCCCGGTCGCCATCGCCGCCAATCAGCGCAATGGTCTTGGGTTGGAAAAAGGCATCAAGATAACGGGTCGTCATCACTGCATCCAGGTTTGCCGTTCACGGGAAGCCAATAAAGCAGTAGGATACCGCATCCGCGCCGGGTTGTGCCGACGCGGTTGAGGGGGACGCCCTGGCGTTCAGTAGATCTCTGTTGTTACATCGCCTGCCCGCAGGCGCGGATAAACTGTCCATGTCTGACCTGACTTCTCTGCCCATCGAAGCTGACCCGTCCAGCCCCATTTACTATGTGGGGGTCGGCGCTTCCGCCGGCGGCCTCGAGGCGCTGGAGGCGTTCTTCACGCCGA
>JAIFNF010000108.1 GCA_020047885.1 Gammaproteobacteria bacterium
ATCCAGAAGTGGTATGGCAACCCGCGGCCTGGCCATCAACAGTTCGCCGAGGCGCTGCACGCCGGCCACACCGAGGCCACCGGCGCGCGGGAACTGCTGCTGGCGTTGCTGAACGATCCGGAACAACCCGGCATCGCCCGCGCCAGCGGATTGGCGCTGCTGGGCGAGCGGCTCGAACCGCAGACCTTCGCGGCGATCCGCCCCTTGTTGACCGATCCCGATCCGCTGGTGCGGAGCGCGGCGGCGCGGGCGCTGGAGGGGCTGCCGCCGGAATTGAAGGTCCAACATCTGCTGCCGCTGCTCGACGACCCCGTGCGGCAGGTGCGGATCGACGCGGCGCGAACGCTGGCGGCGGTATCCAAGGAAATGCTGACCGAGAACCAACGGTTGGCGGTCGAACGGGGCATCGGGGAATACCTCGCCGCCGAAACGACCAACGCCGACCGCCCGGAGTCGCACCTCAACATTGGGCTGATCCACGTCGCTCAGGGCCACGTCGCTCAGGCGGAAACCGCCTACCGCGCCGCTCTGGACCGGCAACCGGACTTCACTCAGGCGGCGGTCAATCTCGCCGACCTGTACCGCATTCAGGGGCGCGACGCGGACGGTGAAAAGACGCTACGCCAGGCATTGGCGCGCGATCCGCAGAACGCCGCCGCGCACCATGCGCTGGGGCTGTTGCTGATCCGCCAGCAACGACTGCCGGAGGCCCTGACCGCGCTGGCCGAAGCCGCCCGGCTGGGCAGCGACACCCCCCGCTACGGTTATGTGTACGCCGTGGCGCTGAACAGCGCCGGCCAGGGTGCGAAAGCGATCCAGACGCTGGAAACAGTGCTGGCGAAGCATCCCAACGACCACGATTCCCTCCTGGCGCTGGTGGCGTTCCAGCGCGACGCGGCGCGGTGCGCCGCAGTCCCGAACGGGTGCGATTATTCATCAAGATTAAGAGATTAGGACTTACCCACTGACAGGAGATGGAAATCCGTATCGTTTGTCAGCATATCCGAAACGGCTGGGGGTTGCTCAATCAGCCCGACAATTCCGTCCCAGATTCAGCCGGATGATCGATTCATCGTCCGCGTTGGTCAGCCCATCGATATTGAGATCATAGACGCTCGAAAGGCCATGCGACTCGCTGTAGAAACGCCAGTCGTCGAGGTCTTTCTGGTCAACAACCAAGTCAATATTACCGTCACCCGGGCATGCCGGTTGCGATGCCAGGATCGTCGCCAGTTGCGACGATAGCGCGTTGTAGTTTTGTTGCTGATCGGGAGTCAGATTATCAAGCGGCAGCTCGGCACCCGCTACGTCCAGCTTGGGTTTCGGAACGGCCTCATTGATCTCGTAAAACTCGGTGGTCGTTGTGTCAACGCACGGCTGCGCCTGAGAGACATATTCCTTCATGGAATTTTGCACGATTTTGTAACGATCATTGCGAATCCCAATCGCCGTCAGCGGGCTGATGTCGTAGGGTACCTCTCCTTTGGCGACGAGGAAGGCATCGACCTCGCAGCAATACTTGAACCCCTCCGGCGGTGCGCCAGCGGTGATCGGCGCGTCGAGACCCGTCCCCCACCATGTCCCGTTGTTGTCCTCGCAGACGCCCTTGGTGACCGGGATGTGCGTACAGGTGCTGCTGATGGTGCAAGGGCCGTTGATAGCGCCATTGACCTGCAAATTCGGGCCGACTTGGGTGAAGTTCCACGGGCGGAGGCCAGGCTGGCCGGGGTTACGCAAATACGGCAGCATGGACACCGCGTCAATGGGGCGCGGGACCGCCTGCTGGACATCCTCGATCCCGGCGATTTCGGCGAACAGCGCATAGAGGTCAGCAATGTTCACCATCTGCGAAATAACCCGGTCCGGGTTCTCCACCAGCGGCCCGGCGACGATCAATGGCACCCAAACGCCGGTCTGATACGCGGAGCCCTTGGCGCGGGAAGCGTCGAAAGGGAGCTTGACAGTTTGACCGAGGCTGCCATTGTCGCCCAGGACAATCACCATCGTGTTGGTGCGCTGCGGCTGATAAAGCAAATGACCGTCCTGGTCGTACTCCGCGAGACCCGTCTTCACCAGCAGGCGACCCAATTCAGCGTCAATCGACTCGATCATCAGATTCGACACCACGCGCTGCGCCCCGATATTGGCGCAGTCCAGAGCGCTACTTTCGACGTTGCCGGTCTGCGCCGCATTGACCGGCGGTTGCATCAGTGGCGTGTGATCCGACGCAAAGCTGACCGTGGCCATCCACGGTCGCTGATCGGGACGTTGATTAATCCATTGGATCGCCTCATTAACGGCCACCGTCGCGCGGAATTGTCGCGCCCGGGGATCGGTAGGCGGAACCCGCTTAACCGAACCATCCGGGTAGTTGTAGACCAGCGGCGACACATAGTGGCCATTGAGCGTATCGAAATTCAGATAGCCGGGTCGCGGCGTCTGGCAGATCTTATCGGGATCGAAAATACCGCCCTGATCCCGGCAGGTGCGTCCGGGCGGAACCGGGTCGCTGCTCGCAAGCGTGTGGCAAGCGCCATCCGCCATGTAGCAGGCCCCTGAATCTGCGCCGTTAGCGCTCGCTCCGGGTACGAAGCCGCAGGAGTAGGATTTCCCGTCGATAGCGACGCCGCCGGCGGTTTTGTCAATCGAGGACGGATCGCCGGTCTCGTCCAGCCAGCCCGCAAAGTAGTTCCAGCCCAGGTTGTAGGGCGCGGCATAGCCGGCTGGATCATTGCCTTGAAGGGCAAGGTGGAATTTGCCGAACAGGGCGTTCTCGTACCCCTGCTTCGCCAGCAGCTTCGGCGCGGTCATTTCGTAGGGCGAAACCATGGAGTTCGCCAGGTCAGCAGGACCCAGCGCACCCTGGACGTTGGTGCGGAACGGAAAGCGGGCATCAAAAAATACCGCCCGGCTGGTGGTGCAGGCCGGCATCGACCAAGTGTTGCTGAAGCGGAGTCCGGTGTCGGCAATCTGTGCGATGTTCGGCGTACTGGGTGGCGTCTCGCTGCCGTAGCCGAAGATCTGCATCTGGTCGATGCCGACGTCGTCCATAATGACGAACAGGATGTTCGGCCTGGAGCTGGGCGCTGCATCTTCGTCCCCTCCGCACCCAGACTGAACCAAAGCCAATAGCCCGATTGCCATCACTGTTGCAATTTTCATCAATAGTTTCCTTTTTCCCGAACCTTTCACATTCGATTATAGACGCCCAGTGATTCAATATTCCGTAAAGTGGGCAGACATTCTGAAAAGTAACCACAATCCATAGAGAAAATCGCATGTTGAAATTTCAATCGGTTATCCATCGAGTTCACGGGCTACTGATTCTGCTGATCTTATGCAGCATGGCCGGAATCGCGCGCGGTCAGGAGCCAACGCATCCTCTCCAGCCCCCGGATCGCTCAAGCCCGCGCGCCACGTTAAAAACCTTCCTCAGTTCCGGCGACGCCTTGAGCGCTTTCCTGGCTGGTGGATACCTGACCTCTCCCTCGCGCACGGAATTTCAGCGCCTGATTTTGCTGGGGGAACCCCTGGTGCAATGTCTGGATCTGAGCGAGATGCCGCCGGCACCGGCGGTTCGCCTTAAAGCCAGTCGGGTGGTCGCCATCGCCTTGTATGAGACGTTGAGCCGGATTCCACTGCCAGCGTTCGAGGACATCCCCGACGCTGATCAAATCAACCGCCTTACTGGAACTAATGCGGTGCGCTGGGTCATCCCGCACACCGAAATTGCCCTCGTCCGCGTCCAGAGCGGACCACGCACTGGCGAATTTCTGTTCAGCGCCGAAGCCGTAGCCCATGCCAGCGAATACTACGAGCGGGTCAGTAAATTGCCTTATACCCGTCCGATCCCTCTGGAAAACGTGCGCGAAATCCTGTTCAGCAGCGGAGGCTGGCTGATTCCCTACGTTTGGACGCAATCGCTGCCGACGTGGCTCAAGACCCCACTGGCTAACCAGCCCGCCTGGAAGTGGATCGCTTTAGTTCTAAGCCTGGGGATCTTTGTCGTGTTGCTGCGATGGACCTATCGTCTGTCGCACTGCGGCGGCAACGAACATCCATTCCTGCAAGCGTTGGCGCAATCGGCGTTGCCCGCGTTCTTGCTGATCGCAACCCCCGTTATGGCCTATTTAGCGCTCGTTCAAATCAACCTAACCAGCAACGTGGCCAGTGTGGTCGGATTGATCGTGACCGCCATCATGTTTTTGGCCTGCGCGTGGATCGCATGGCGGATCGCTCCGGTCATCGCTGAAGCGATCATCGCCTCGCCCAGAATTCCGACGGAGAGCCTCGACGCCCATCTCATCCGCATCAGCACCCGCCTGCTGGGAATCGTGGCCGCAGCAGGGTTACTGGTCGTGGGCGCGGACTGGCTGGGTCTTCCCCTGTACGGCATCATCACCGGACTGGGCGTCGGCGGCCTGGCGGTGGCGCTGGCGGCCCGGCCAACGCTGGAAAATTTGATCGGTGGCCTGAACCTGTTCGCGGACAAGCCCATCAAGGTGGGCGACTCGTGCAAGTACGGAACCGAAGTGGGGACTATTGAAGCCATTGGGATGCGCTCGACGCGGATTAGGGGCAAAGACCGCGCCCTGACCACCGTTCCCAACGCGATGCTTGCGACGATACCGGTCGTGAATTTTACGCAACGCGACCAGATGTTGATCCAGTGCGTGATGGGCGTTCGCTGCGAAACCCGCCCGGAGCAACTCCGTTATTTGCTCGTCAAAATCCGGGAGTTGCTCTTGGGCTATCCGCGCATCCAACCGGAATCGGCGCAGGCGCGATTCATCGGCTTTGGAGCCAGCTCGCTGGACATTGAGATATCCGCTTATGTGATGACCCAGGACTCGGCGGAATTTACGAGCCTCCGGGAAGATATATTTCTGCGAATCATGGACATCGTGGAGCAAAGCGGAACCGGATTAGCCTTTCCATCCCAGACGCTGTATTTCGCCCGTGACAGCGGCCTGGACGCCAGCCGAACCGAGGCCGCGAAAGCCCAGGTGCGCCAGTGGCGGGATGCCGGCAACTTGCCGTAGCTGCGGTTGCCCGGTCGAGCCGTCCGGGCAACCCGGATGTCAATGAGCTAGAATCACTGGGTTTCCCAACCCCCTCTACCTCTACCCACCTGATTCTTACGAAATCACCATGAGACGAACACTGCTCACCCTGCTCGCTACCGTACTCGCCGCCCTGTCCCTGGCGGCGTCCTGGACTCCTGCGGCGGCCGCTGACCGCGCCCCCCCGAACCATCCCCGGATCGGTCTGGTGCTGAGCGGGGGCGGAGCCCGAGGTTCGGCCCATATCGGCGTGCTCAAGATCCTGGAGGAACTGCGCATTCCCATCCATGTGGTGGTGGGAACCAGCATGGGTTCTCTGGTGGGCGGAGCCTACGCGGCGGGACTCTCGCCGGAGGTGCTGGAACAGCGGGTCACTCAGGTCGACTGGAACGTCCTTTTCAACGACGACCCGCCACGCAAGGATTGGCCGGCGCGCCGCAAGCAAGCGTCCGAGAGTCCGACCTTCGACTTCACCGTCGGGGTGCGTGACGGCAACCTCAAACTGCCCAAGGGTGCCATCGCCGGTCAGCAGGTTCAGTTGTTTTTCAATGACCTGGTCAAGGGTGCGGAGACGGTTCAACGCTTCGACGACCTCCCGATCCCCTTCCGGGCCGTGGCCACCAACCTGGAAAACGGCGAGATGGCGGTCTTCGATCACGGGCCGTTGCCGGTCGCCATGCGTGCCAGCATGTCGGTGCCGGGCTTGTTCGCGCCGATGGAATGGGAAGACCGCCTCTACGTGGACGGGGGGCTGGTTCGCAACCTGCCCATCGACGTCGCCCGGCGTCTGGGCGTGGACGTCATCATCGCCGTCAACCTGGGATCCGGGTATCTCCCCCGCGACCAGCTCGGCAACATTCTCGGCGTGACCGGCCAGATGATCGCAATCCTGACCGAGCAGAATGTCCAGGCCTCGCTCCAACAGATCGACCCCAAACGCGACGTGCTGATCGCCCCGGATCTGGGCGACATTACCGCTGGCGATTTTGCCCGCGCCGCGGAGGCCATCGCTACCGGGGTGACGGCCGCCCGTAAGGCGGCTCCCCAGCTTGCCCGCTACAGCGTGAGCGAGACCGAGTACTTCGCCTGGCAGCGCGAGCGCTTCGGCCCCGGCCAGCCGGCGCAACAAGTCGGTGAGGTTCAGATTGCGGGTCTTGAGCGCGTGAACCCCGGAGTCTTCGAGGGTCTGGTCGAGGCTCAGCAGGGTCAACCACTGGATCGCGCCCGGTTGGAAAAGGATATTCAGGAAAACTACGGTCATGGCGACTACGAACGCATCAGCTACCACTTCCAGCCGCGGTCGGATGGCAGCGACCTGCTCATCGTCAACGCGGTGGAGAAGGCCTGGGGTCCCGGCTATCTGGGCTTTGGACTCGGCCTGTCAACAGATGGTCAGGGCGATAGCCGTTTCGGCCTGCGCGCCACCTACGACCAAACCTGGATCAACTCACTCGGGGCCGAGGTGGGCGTCGACCTGACGCTGGGCAATGCCCCAAGGTTGCTCGCTGAGTTCTACCAACCTTTTAGCCTCGACCGGACGGCCTTCGTTGCCCCCTACCTGGACCTCGGCCTGAGTCCGGACAGCGTCTTCGTCTCCGACCAACGGGTGGCGCGCTACGACGTGGTGCGCACACGCCTCGGTGCGGACTTCGGCACCACCACGCTGCGCGGGACTGAGCTACGGATCGGGCCCTACTACGGGCAGACTGAATTAAGCATCGATACCGGGGCACTCCTGCTCCCGGAGGGGCGGGTGACCGACACCGGGGTGCGTGTTCGCGCGCTCTATGACACCCTCGACAGCGCCGCGGTCCCGCGCTCGGGGAGCCGGGTGTTCCTGGAGGTGCAAAATCCGCTGGAGGATCTCGGGGCGGACGTCCAATACACCCGGGCTTTCCTTAGCGCGACCACCGCCTACAGCTTTGGAGCCAACACCCTCGCCTTGAAAGTCAAGGGGGGCAGCAGCTTCGGCGAACAGATGCCCTATTACGACCAATTCCCCCTGGGCGGCTTCCTCAATCTCTCCGGCTACGCCAACGGGCAGTTCCGTGGCAATGACATGGCCTTTGCCGGTCTGGCCTATTACCGCCAGATCGCTGCGCTGCCCCCGCCCATCGGTTGGTTGTCGGAAGGCGTGATCCGCAACCCTGACACCGGCGAGAACGTGATCCTGAGTCCCGAGCAGGACGGCTACGGTGCGAGTGTTTTCTTCGGTTCGGATACCTGGATCGGCCCGGCCTTCCTGGGACTCGGGCTGTCGGGATCGGGCGAGAGTTCGATCTATGTGCTGATCGGGAAGCCCTGAAACGCGCCGACGGCATCCGGACGGCGGGGAGGCGACTTCCCGCCGCGTTATCCAGGCGGCTGATACCATTGGCATTCGCAACGTGCGAACTCAGGCGATTTCCTGAAAAGAGGATACCCGATTGGATCCCCACACCAGCCAAACGTGAGAATATTAGCCACGGAATGACACAGAATGACACTGAAAAGAAAGAATTTTCCGTGTTTATCCGTGTTTATCCGTGGCTAATCTCTGGAATCAGGATCGACACCCGGTATAGTCTTTATGAGAAATCACCTCAGACCAATCAACCGCTGGCGGACTGTATCGCTGTACCAGTCGGTTCCCAGGCGCTGATCCTGTTCTTCAGCCCATGGCAGGGCGTCGCGATAGCACCGTTCTGCCTCGCTGAATCTGTCTTCCAAGGAACCCGCCGCCGCCAGCGCAACGGGTTCCGCTATTTCGCCATAATCGTCATCAACCGCCGGCAATCCCCGCGCGGCGCGCACCCGGCTGATCGCCAGATCGCCCAAACCGAGCGCCGTCTCGAAGCTGGCCGGATGCAGGGGTTCGTGGCGTAATCCGGTATCGATCCGATCCCAGTCGCCCATCAGCGCCAACACCCGCAACGCCTCAAGCCGTGCGCTGTCATCACCGGGTTGGCCCTTCCCGGCTCGCCCGGCCCAAAACGCTCGCGCCTGCTCAACCGGTGCCTGATCCACGTTGCTTGCCGCCGCCTGATCGACGCGTTGCGCTCGCCAGGTGAGCCACTGCGCCCGCATCACCAGTTGTCGCTCCAGCGTCGAATTGGGCCGCAGTTCGCACAACTGGCGGGTGAAGCTTTCCAGTTCCGGCCGTTCGTGACGGCGAAAAGCGGTGCGGCACAACGCCCACAAATAGGTCGCGGGCGTCAGCCGGGGATGAGTATCCCGCCGTCCCGCCCAGGCACGCGCCTGCCCATCCCAGGCCGTGGCAAAATCACCCCGCCGAAAGGCCAGTTCACCCTCCAGGAAATCCAGCAACGTTGACCACGGCTGACGCGATTCCGCCAGTTCCCGCCGGCCCTGCGCCAGCAACGCCCAGCAGAAATCGGCGGATTTGCGGTCCAGGCTGATGTGCAGAAGGGTGGTCAGGGCGCTAAAGCGATCGCCGGGATCGATGGCGGGCGCATTCAGCGCCTGGAGCAACGCGGCCAGCGCCAGATCATCATCGCCGGCTTGCCGCAGACTGTAGCCTTCCCAGAGCAACGCCCGCGCCCGTTCGCTGGCCAGTCCCAACGTTTCCGCCAGTTCCACAGCCTTCCGTTCCCACTGCGCTGCTTGCGCGTAATCACCCAGTCGCCGCGACTGGGCAGCTCGTTCCCGTAAGTGGGTCAGCGACGGACGATCAAGGTTCATGGCGGGTTTGCAACTCCAGATGGGACGCCAGCAATGCTTGCAAATCCGCGTGAAAATGGCGGGCAGCGGCGGGCGTCAGGCGATGCCGGGCATTGAGCAGAGCGCTGTAGTACAACCCGGTCAGCACTGGCCGATAACGCGGATGGTCGGGATCGGGCAATTCGCCCAGGCGCTGCACCAGCGGATGCCGGGCGTTCAGCAACAGATCCAGCGGTTGACGCCGGAGCCGGTCGCGCACCTCACCAGCCAGTTCCGCCAACTCATTCACCAGCAGCGACTTTTCCAGCATCTGTTCCATCTGGTCAAACGCGGTCAGCCGCTGACCGGACAGCACCACCGCACTCAGACTAGCCGGCTGAAATTGCCGGATTTGCGTCCGTGCTGGCGCTTCCGCCGCCGCCAGCGCTCGATCCACCGCCCGCAGCAACGGGGCATAGCCAAGCTGTGTCGCGGCATCCAGCGGGGGGTACAACGCCGAGTCGTCGAGGCGATCCAGCGGTTTGAGTTCAACCTGCTCGGGATGCTGGCTGATGTAGCGGCGCAACAGCGTTTCATCAAACGCGCCGCCCGCATTGATACCGATCACGCCATGCGCCTCACAAAGCGGGTAGAACTGGTTGGCGTCGGCGGCATGGGTGAAGAAATACACCGGCCGTTTGCCATTCGCGCCGGGCGTCTGGCGGGCGAGATAGTCGGGCAGGGTGAGTTGCCCCTGACTGGTGGCGAAAGGCAGGTCGTGGAGCACCGCCGCGCCGAACGTCTCATGCTGCGCCGCCATGCCTTTGAGCGCGTCCTGATGCCAGTCGCACAGCCGCAGAAACCGGGGCCGGTCATGCGCCGCCAGATCCAGCAATGCCGCGACGATGGCCTGCCCCAAGGCGTCACGCAAAGCGTGATAGGTCTGATCCCGCTGCACATTGTCGCGGGCGGCGGTCGGCTGCAAATCCACACAGTCCACCATGCCGCGCACGAACGGTGCCCACTCCGGCAGCAGTTCAGGATCGTTCAGGCGAATACCCATCCGCGCCTGGAACAGGTCCACGACCCCACCCGCCTGCCGACCCGGTGCATAGCGGGCCGGGACGTACAAACCGCCCAGCGTCCGGGGATAGGGCAGGTCGATGGGTATCACCAGCAACGGCGCGTCGGCGTACCGCTGGCTCAGAAAAGCGGTGAGTAACCGGTGGCGTTCCGCCGGATCAGACCAACCCGGTTCATGCCAGGGCGCGTTGACCGCGTTGATTGGCCCGACCCCGTTGAGCAGGATTGGAAACGGCAACAGATCGGCATAGCGCCGCACGGTCTGGCGCAGGCGCTGACCGTCGAGAAAGGCGGTCTGGTGAGGCGCAAGCGTGACCACGACCCGCGTTCCCGGCGGTTGCGTATTCGCGGGCAAAGCGGTCAGGTCATAGTCTTCGCCGCCGTAATTCGTCCAGCGCCAGGTTTGCGCGCCGCCCGGTTTGCGGGTATAGACGTCGATGCGTTCGGCGACGACGAAGGCGGACAGTAAGCCAATACCGAACTGGCCGATGGTGGACACCGCCACCTCACGGGAAGCCAGTTCCTGAGCGCGGCTGCCGGTGCCGGTACTGCCGATGACGCTCAGAAACTCCTCAATGTCGCGCTGATCCATGCCGGTGCCGTTATCGGTGAAACTCAAGGTGCGGGCGCGGTCGTCCACATCGATAAGAATCTCGCCGGCCTGTTCACTGTCAGCGACCCGGCGCAATTGAATACTGTCATGGGCGTTCTGCAACAATTCGCGGATAAAGACATCCGGCTCCGGGTACAGGCTTTTCGCCAGCACTTGGACCAGACCCTGAAAGCTGGCACGCATTTTCGGCATGGGGACTCCTCAGCAATGCTTTTTGTACGGACGGTCAGGCTCTCACCAGGGCAAAGTCATCGGGTTCGCTCCTGATTCAGCGTCAGCAGTCGGCGCAATATTTCGTCATCGTTCAAGTCGGCAGGCCAGCCGTAAGTGGCAGCAACCGCTGCATCCAGGGTGCGATGGGCATGATCCAGCCAGGCCGGGCGCTGGTTGTAGAGGTTGGTCAGGGTGCGCTTTTTGAGTTCCGCTGCATGTTCCGGTTTAGGAATCAGGCGGTCGGGGTAGCCCGGCACGATTTCGGGAACCCGATCCACCCATTGCGGGGGATTCAGCCAGTTCTCGCGCAACTCGTTCAGCGTGCGAGCGGCGTCGGCAATGGCCTGGACGCGGGGATCGTCGGCGTATTCACTCGCCGGGATGTTCGGGGTCAGGCCGGATGGGAACGGGAAGGTCTCGAAGCAGGTGGTCGGGGTGTAGCGAGGACGATCCTCAAGACTCGTGCCGAGGCGCAATGCCCACAATTCGTGGAAGCGGGAATGCAGGATGCCGAAGGTGGTGTCGTCGGAACGGGCGAAGACCACAATCTGGCAGTCTGGTAACACTGCACCATCTATCCATGCAAACAAACGATACTTCGCGACACGGGGCGTAGCGATATAGCGAGACAGGGGCGACAACGCGGCGCGCATGGCGGAAAGCGTGCGGGCGTGTAACCACCAAAGCCGCCGCTCTTGCAAATTTCTGACTTGATCTCGCGCTGGTTTCACCTCCCGTAACACATGCGCGAAGGGCAGTTCAAAACATGCCGCTGTTACCTCGGGCATGTCCATGCCGAAATCGACGATCCACATATCTGAAGGCCGACGGGTAATATCCATACCGTTTATCCACGGTTTCAATACTTCCTGGTTGCTGCGTCCATGAGGATTGGGCGATGGTAACCAAGAGCGCGCCTGTTTGCCGGGAACGTCAAAGCGACCTTTTTTGGACGTACCGATGAATGACACTCTGGCGTTTTCCGGCAACATTCGAGCATCGGTCAAATCCACACCACTGGCGGAATCCAGCATCTGGCCGGTCAAATCGGCATGAATTGCCGTCACCGGCTGACCATCAAGCATTACGCCCTCCATCTTCTGCCCAAAGCCCACCAGCGACACTCTGACCGCCGCGCCTTCATTCACCCACGGTTCATCCGACCAAGCATGGAAGATCGCACCGGTCTCCCTGATGCGCTCCAGAACTTTGCGGTTTTGCCCGCCACGGATGGAATTCGTCGCCACCAGTCCGGCTCGTTGCGCCTGACCAGCTTCAATCTGCGCTCGCGCTTTTTCGAACCAGTAGCACACCAGATCCGCGCCGCCCGGAACCCGGCCCTGATAGACCCGGCGCAATAATCC